>JAITLC010000022.1 GCA_031278095.1 Treponema sp. | reverse complement strand
AGAAAACTGTGGCGAAAACAGCCTGATGATTTGTTCGACAAAACTAGCGGAAATGCCTGAGAACGATTGGGCGTTGCTTTCGCCGGTTCCCTCATCGGCGGTTATTGACATTCGGGAAGACTGCGCCTCAATCCGAAATGGCGGAATTGAGGCAAAAATATCAAAAATAGGCCAGATAAAAGTATACAACCGGAAAGGAGATTTGCTTGAAATAGCCCGTCAATACAAAAAAAAGAGGGCTTCCCATATCGGTTATCGTGGCGGATTTCTTTCACCGGCCCTATCAGGGAGAGTGGAAATTCGATCCCGTTTATTGGCCGGATCCGGACGCTATGATCGCCGAATTAAAGGCAATGGGAATAGAACTCATGGTTTCCATCTGGCCTACTGTAGATCGCCGTAGTGAGAATTGGAACGAGATGCTGGAAAAGGGGCTTTTAATTCGCACGGAACGGGGTTACCGTATCGGTATGGATTTTCAGGGGAACACGGTACACTACGGCGCCGCCAATCCCGAGGCCCGCACCTATGTCTGGGAAAAGGCGAAGAAGAACTATTACGATAAGGGTATAAAAATATTCTGGCTTGACGAAGCCGAGCCTGAATATTCGGTATACGATTTTGATAATTATCGTTATCATTTGGGATCGGATCTTGAAATCGGCAACATATACCCTTTTATGTATGCCAAGACTTTTTTTGACGGAATGAAAGCGGAAGGCCAGGAAAAAATAATTAACCTTCTCCGCTGTGCCTGGGCCGGCAGTCAGCGTTACGGTACTCTGGTATGGTCCGGTGATATTCATTCGACTTTTGAAAGTTTTCGGAACCAGCTTGCTTCAGGACTCAATATGGGATTAGCCGGCATACCCTGGTGGACAACCGACATTGGCGGTTTTTTTGGCGGTGAAGTAACGGATTCTTCCTTTCATGAACTTTTGATTCGTTGGTTTCAGTGGGGATGTTTTTGCCCTGTTATGCGGTTACACGGATACCGGGATCCGCTAAAACCGCAATTCGGGACAAGCGGTGGGGCATCCCGTGTCTCCGGTGTGGATAACGGGGGTTGGTCTTTTAGCGATGAAGTCTATGGGATATGCAAAGAATATCTGCCCCTAAAGGGAAAACTCCGGAATTATATTTCAACTCAAATGAAAGCGGCAAGCGAAAAAGGTACTCCGGTGATGCGTCCTCTTTTCTACGATTTCCCAAAAGATGAGGAAGCCTGGAAAACGGAAGACGAGTATATGTTTGGGCCCAACTATTTGGCCGCCCCGGTCATGTACGAATCCGTGCAGGAACGGAATGTATACCTCCCGGAAGGAATCAAGCGGACCAACGCATGGAACGGAGAGACTTTTGAAGGTGGACATATTATTACGGTCTTTACACGGGATGGCTCAATATTGTAGGATATCTGTGGAACATCTGTCCATGATTGACTCTCGAATGTATATTTCATTAACTGGAGTTTGGCATGAATAATAGCTATATTGCGGATTACCCTTCGGTAGAAAAACGGTTTGACGGCTGGTGGCAGCACAAGGATATTGGGCGGCCTTTAATGCGGGTCATTGCAAAGGGCAGGAAAGGCAATGTTGTCCCTATAACAATACCGGAGGATATCAAAGATGTTTATCTGGATCCCCGGTATCTGGCGGATTCGTACAGAAATTACTGCGAATCCCACTATTTCCTTGCCGATGCTTATCCCAACGTGAGTGCCGACATTGGCCCCGGTTCAATCGCCTTATACCTGGGAGGAGAACCGAAATTTTCGCCCGATACGGTTTGGTTTGAGGAATGCCTGGACGATGCATCCCTTTTTACCAAGCTGGCATATAAAGAAGATAATAAATGGTGGGTCTTACATCAAAAAATCGTGTTGGAACTCAGGGAACTGGCAAATAATGATTTTATCGTAAACATCCCTGACATGATGGAAAATCTGGACATCTTATCGGCCATGCGGGGTCCGCAGCAAATGTGTTACGATATGATAGATAATCCCGATGAAGTAAATGCAGGAGTAAAGATCATAGACGGTGTATACTTTAACTACTATGATTGGTTTTATAATCATCTTAAAGAGGCGGATGGAATCGCCAGCTTTACTGCCTTTAATGTACTGGGAGAAGGACGGATCGCAAAGATACAATGTGATTTTAGTGCCCTGATAAATCCGGGTATGTTTCGGGAGATTGTACAGCCTTCTCTCAGAAAGCAGTGCCAAAACTTGAAATATTCCATATATCATCTGGACGGCCCGGATGCGATTAAGCACCTGGATGCGTTGATGGAGATTGAAGAATTGGACGCCCTCCAGTGGACTTGCGGAGCCGGGCAGCCCGACGGCGCCTGTACGCAGTGGTATCCAATTTATGATAAGGTTCGCTCCGCCGGTAAATCCCTTTGGATCATGATACAGGACGGTTCAATTGAGGATTGGGCTGGCAGCACCCAGCGCCTGCTGGATAAATACGGTGATAAGGGTATGTATTTCCTCTACCCCGAATTTGACGATCCGGAACAGGCGCAGAAGTTTATCGACAGATTCAATAAATAGGGATAGTTCTGTTTCAAAAAAATACTGTTGTGTGCCGAGCAGCCGGAACGGCACGAAGTTTGAGTGAGAGGAAAGGCCGTCCGGTTTTTACCCATAAGGTCTCACGTAAAAATCTGACCATAGTTTTCCAAGAGCTTGTTCCAAAACCCGGTTGGTTTTGAAACAAGCTCTTGGAAAAACCGGCAAAAACCCGGTTTCCGGTGCGAAGCACTGGAAATGTGCCCAAATAAAACAAATTTTACCAGAGGAAAGAATTTTATGAACAAAAAACTTGGTTTTGCGGTCATTTTGACATTGGTTACAAGTGTAATGGGTTTTTCAAATGAGAACCGGCTTTCAATGGGCTTTGAATACGGAAATTTCTTCAAAAAAAAGAGCGGACAGCGGAGTTGACATTGAAACGTACAGAGGCACTCCGGGCTCTAATTTTAGCAGATGCCGTTTGCGGGATAATTCTGGTTTTTTAAAGTCATTCATTTTTGTTTCCAACAAATATCTGAGCCTGTTCCAAAACTAATTGACTGTGCGCTAATGCGCACGGTTTTGGAACAGCTTCATCTCATCAAATATAGAGGGGGTATGATTGGAAGGCGGGGGTTAATTTAGTATCTATCGTCAGCGAATTAAATAATGAACCTCCTCGCCCTAAAGGGCGAGGTATCGTGTAAGCGTTGCATCGTTTACGAGGTTCGTTCTGCAGGGAAATTATTTAACCGTGGGGTCTACTGCCGCTTTTTTTTGGCAGCGTTGCCGATTCTAACCGCCCTGAAGCTCCCCCGCACAAGCGGGTTTTTGGGTATTAGACCCCACTGCGAATAAAAAATTGACACAATGGACTGTTGAAAATCAGTGACACTATAACTGAAATATGTTATAGTGATCTCATGCGTTATTTAAGTACCAGGAACAGGAATGAAACAACAGGTTTTGCGCAGGCGGCGCTGGGCGGCCTTGCTCCTGACGGCGGGCTCTTCATTCCTGAGGAGATCCCCCTGTATCCCAAGGCGGTGCGATCTTCCCTGGGAGACATGAATTTCTGTGATGTAGCCTTTGAGACCATAAGGCTCTATACGATGGGAGAAATTCCCGATGGGGCCCTGGAGGAGATAGTTCATTCGGCCTATACCTTCAACGCTCCCCTGGTTCCTGCCGGAGGCAGGTTGGTACTGGAACTCTTTCACGGGCCTACCGCGGCCTTTAAGGATTTCGGCGCACGTTTCATGGCCCGTTGCTTCTCGTATCTCCGCCGGGGAGAAGACAGACCCTTGAGGATCCTAGTTGCTACTTCCGGGGATACGGGCGGGGCAGTTGCCGACGGTTTTTACGGGGTTGAAGGTATTGAGGTGACTGTCCTCTACCCCAGGGGCCGGGTAAGCCCATTGCAGGAGAAACAGATTGCCGGCCTTGGGGGGAATATCAGTGCCTTTGCCGTGGACGGGAGTTTTGATGACTGTCAGCGACTGGTAAAGGCGGCCCTGGGAGATGCGGAATTGAGGAGGAAATATGATCTTTCCTCAGCAAACTCGATCAATGTGTCCCGGCTTATTCCCCAGGCAGTCTACTATGCGGCGGCTGCAGGCAAGGCCGCCAAAGGTAAGTGGGATGAAGATGGCGACGCCACTCCCCGGCAAAAAACCGCCGCCCCGCCGCACATCGACTCTTCGGCCCTTACCCTGTCTGTTCCCAGCGGTAACTTCGGCAATCTTACTGCAGGGCTCTATGCCTGGAAGATGGGCGCGCCCATCACGCGCTTCATTGCCGCTACCAATATCAACAAAACCGTTCCGGATTATCTGGAATCGGGAAACTATCAGGCCCGGCCTTCCCGCGCCACCCTCTCCAGTGCCATGGACGTGGGGGCGCCCAGTAACTTTGAGCGTATGGCGGCCCACTTTAGTTGGGCGGAAATGAAGGAGATTCTCCTCGGTGTCCATGTGAACGACGAAGAAACGGAAGAAACCATCAAGGCCGTGCATGAAAGTTCGGGCTACTTTCTCGACCCCCACAGCGCCGTTGGCTGGAGGGCTGCCGACAAACTCTGTGCCGAAGGCAGGCTTTTCGGCGGCGCCCTGGCGGTGCTTTCCACCGCCCACCCGGCAAAATTTGCCGAAACGGTGGAACCTCTCTGCGGCCCGGCGCCGGTTCCTCCTTCTCTCAAAAATACGATGAACAGGGAGGCTCATTTCCGGAATATTCCGGCCGATGAAAAGATATTTATTGATATTGTCGGGAGTCTGCAATGAGTACAGAGAAAAATTGTCCTTGCGGCTCGGGGTTTGAATACGAACGGTGCTGCAAACCCTACATAAAAGGAGAGAAGAAGCCTCCCACTGCCGAGGCCCTGATGAGGGCCCGGTATTCCGCCTATGCGGAGCATGAGATCGACTTCATCATGGATAGTACCGTCAGGAAGGACAAGGCGGATATCGACTATAAGGCCACCAGGGACTGGAGCGTCCAGTCCGAATGGCTGGGACTCAGGATCGTTTCGACGGAGAAAGGAGGCCCTGCCGATACCGAGGGAGTGGTTGAGTTTGAAGCTTCCTATGCGAGGGACGGGCTCAAGGATCTTCACCGTGAACGGGGCAGGTTCAAAAAGATTGACGGGGTCTGGTTTTATGACGATGGAACGGTAGCGTCCAATACGGTGATCCGCACCGGCCCAAAGGTGGGACGCAACGATCCCTGTCCCTGCTGCAGCGGAAAAAAGTATAAGCACTGTTGCGGTCCTTGAGCCGTATGGATCTTTGTTTCACCTTCGATTCAATTTTTTTTGAGGCCAGTCCGAAATGTCTCATTTGGAAATGTTACCAAAAGGTATGGATGTCTTGACCGGGAGGCAATGCCGGGGCGACAGCATTTACTTTTTCTACCTCAAAAATCCACTGGCACTCGGTAATTCCTAGCGCAACTCCGGGAATACCTCATAAGGGGTTCTAAAGTCAAGAGTTTTTCTTGGCCGCTCATTGAGCGGTCTCGTAATCTTTGACACATCACGCCGCGTCA
>JAITLC010000118.1 GCA_031278095.1 Treponema sp. | reverse complement strand
TGTACATTTTTTTTTTACCCCCCCCCCCCCCCCCCCCCACACACACACACTATACCGGTAAAAATTCCAATCCAAAAAGTCTAAGTTTCCGGAAACTCCACTGGAATTACCGGGATCTCTACCTGCTCCTCCTTGTCCCGGTGGTGTATGTGATCGTCTTCAATTACATCCCCATGTACGGGGTTGTGATGGCCTTCAAGAACTACCAGCCCATGAAGGGGGTGTGGGGCAGCCCCTGGGTAGGGTTCTATCATTTTCAACGTTTTTTCACTTCCCCTAACTTTGTAAATATCATCAGAAATACCCTGGTTTTGAGTGTCTATGGTCTCATCGCAGGCTTTCCCTTTCCCATAATCCTTGCGGTATTCGTTAACCACAGCCGCCTTTTTGCGGTTAAAAAGGCGGTTCAGTCCGTCACCTTTGCGCCCTATTTTATCTCCATGGTCATCCTGGTGGGCCTGGTGGTACAGATCCTGGGGATGCGTACCGGCGGGGTAAATGTACTCCTCTCAAAACTGGGATTTGATGAAATCAACTTCATGGGTTCTCCGGCAGCCTTTCCCCACATTTACGTCTGGTCAGGTGTCTGGCAGGCCACGGGGTACAGCGCCATCATCTACATCTCGACCCTGGCCGCGGTGGATCCCAACCTCCATGAGGCTGCCCTCATTGACGGCGCCACCCTCTGGCAGCGGGTGTGGCATATCGACCTCTGCACCATCAGACCCATCATCGTAATTATGCTGATCCTTTCCATGGGTGGTATTTTGGGCGGTAATTTTGAGAAGATCTACCTCATGCAGACTCCTCAGAATACCAGCGTGTCCGAGGTGATTGTAACATACGTCTACAAGGTGGGCCTTATCGCGTCCCGTCCCGACTTTTCCTTCGGAACCGCCATCGGCCTGTTCCAGAACGTGGTGGGGGTTATCCTTACCCTGGCGGTGAACAGAATAGCCAAAGCCCTCACCGGGAACAGCATGTTTTAGGAGGCGGGGAAATTGGGAAAGGTACATCAAAGTCTTGCGGTAGGCCTCTCGTCTGGGGACAAGTTTTTTCATTTTGTCTGCACCCTTTGGCTTGTCTTTTCGGGGCTCCTCGTCCTCTATCCCATGATATATGTAGTTGCCAGTTCTTTCAGTGATACTGAAGCGGTTCTTACCGGCAAGGTGTTTCTCTGGCCGGTGAATATCACCCTGAACGCGTACCGGAACGTTTTCAGGCACGCACTGCTGCGGAGTGGTTTTGTCAACTCCCTCTTTTATGTCGCCGGGGGAACCGTGGCGGGGGTGGGATTGACCCTGCTGGCCGCATATCCCATGTCCCGAAAGGACCTGCCCCACAGGAAATTCTTCCAGACCTTCTTCCTTGTCACCATGTTTTTTTCAGGGGGCCTTATACCCTTTTACCTGCTCATGCGGAACCTCCACCTGGTGGGTTCCCGCTGGTCCCTTATCATCGGTGTCGGTTTTTCCTGCTACAACATGATCATCGTAAAAACCTATTTTCAAGCCTCCCTGCCCGCGGGCCTCCTGGATGCGGCCCATATTGACGGATGCAGGGATCTTAGGTTTTTCTTTACCTTCGCTCTGCCTCTTTCAACCCCGGTAATTGCGGTGATGGTGCTGTTTTACGCGGTGTGGATTTGGAACAGCTACTTTAACGCCATGATCTTTTTAACCAGGCCCGAGACCTACAATTTCCAGCAGATCCTGCGAGACATTCTTTTTATTGCCTCCGCTCCCCGGGAGATGCTTGCCAACATGTCCCCGGAAGAAGTGGCAAACCGGCTGGATCAGCTTACCCAACTGCGTTACGCGGTGCTGGTGGTGGGCGCCTTGCCTATGATGCTTTTGTACCCTTTTATCCAGAAGTATTTTGTCCGGGGGATGCTGATAGGATCCCTCAAGGAATAAGAGAAAGTCCCGGAAATCCCGGCAGGACATCCGGCTTCATCTCTGGTCTTAGCACGGCGTTGCCGTGATGACATACATATTTTTTTGGAGGAAAGATAGATGAAAAGAATCGTGTTCGTATTTTTGTGTCTTGCTCTGGCCGCATCGGCTTTTGCCGGCGGTTCCAGCGCAGGAGGCGGAACTTCGGGTAAGACAAGCCGGGTGGGCGCAAAGGGTTCCCTGCCCCTGGCAACCAACAAGCCGACACTTACCATGTTCAACGGCGGGGCTTATGCCGATAACCTGACCAGTCTTGACTATAAAGACAACATATTTACAAAGAAGATTGTTGATGAGACGGGTATTAATCTGATTATAACCTCAACCAGTGTGGCCGATGTGAATGAACGACTCAATATAATGCTTAACACCGGTGATTACCCTGATATCATTACCTGGTACAATGGTAATCCTATTGATATGGATTATTACGCCCAGCAGGGTGTTTTTATCTCCCTGGACTCCTATGATCCTATGAGTTTTCCAAATATCAAAAAAGCGTTTGGGCTTTATCCTGAAGCAAAAGCAAAAGTAACCGGTTCCGACGGCAAGCTGTATGGACTCCCCACCGTTGATTTTTGTCTTCATTGTACGTATCAATACGGACGTGTTTGGTACTATATGCCCTGGATACGGGATTACAACCGGAAGGTTCCCGAAACAACCGCGGAGCTGACCGAATTCCTCCGTTGGGTAAAGAACAGCGACCCGAATAAAAACGGAAAAAGAGATGAGCTCGGTATTGCCCTTATGAAGGATGATCTTTATAACTTCGTCGCCTATATTGCAAAAGCTTATATGCCCTTTGTGTATACCGGTACCTACTTCGGCTTAAGCTTGGACAACAGCAAGAAAATTGTAGAACAGTACAGGGATAATAATTTCCGTTCCGCTCTGGCTTATATAGCGGATCTTTACAAGGAAGGACTTATCGTACAGGACTCTTTTTCTATGCAGACAGAACAACTCCAGATAATTGCACGATCTCAGGACACTGTTGCCGCCGTATTGGGAGCACCGTGGTATAACGGCTTAGTTCCGCAATTAGGTGACAAATATATGGAATACTTCAACCTTCCGCCGCTTAAAACCGCGTCGGGTCAACGGTATGCTTCTAACGGCGATCCCTGGTCAAACATTTACAGTAAGTTCTTTATTACTAACAAATGCAAAGATCCCGAACTGGCTATAGCTCTTTACGATTATTTTCTCCGGGACGATGTACAAAAATCCACCTATGGTCCTGAAGGCATATTCTGGGTAGATCCCGATCCCGGTGCAGTCGGCTACGACGGAAAACCCGCCTATTGGAAGTGGATTGGGGTTTTTGGTTTGGAACCTCTGAATAGCCATTGGGGCAACTCATCGCCGCATGTCTGGGAAGCCAAAATGAAAGCCGGCATCCAGATGGACGATGTGGAAACGGCCGTCAAATACATGGCTACCGGGGATAAGTCTCTTCAATCCCGTGTCCAAGCCAATATTTCTTATGGTGAATTTATGTGGTATAACATTTCGATGGAAACAAGTAAATACGCCATTCCTAACAGCGCATTCATTCCGCCTGTTATCATGAATACCACTGATACTTCCCGCACAGCAGATATTAACGCGGTACTCGATCCCTTCAAAAAACAAGCCTTTGTGGAATTCATCACCGGTACCAGGGACATCAACAACAATAACCACTGGAACACGTACCTGGCGGAACTGGACCGGCTCGGTTCCAAGGAGATGGTGCAGATTTTACAGAAATATATAAAATAAGCGTAGCTTAGATCGCTGAGGCCGGAGATTTTAGGGAACCCAACCGGGGTTCCCTTTACATCTAACAAATGGAGGAATGCCCGTGACCAAACGTGAACTGGTGCTCGAAACCCTGGCAGCCTGTTGCACTTGTAGATCTATGGGCCGCTTTATGCCGCAAAAACCACGATTTATGGCCGGCAGTTTGCGAAGTTACCGGTTCGCGAGGCTTTGGATGGTCTCGGTCGAAAGACCGGTGATTTCACTAATGAATTCCACCGAAGCTCCTTTTTCCAGGGCATTTTTGGCAACTTCCTCCCGGCCTTCCTCCCGGCCTTCCTCCCGGCCCTTTGCCAGGCCTTCTTCTAAGCCTTCCTCACGCTCAACCACCAGCGCATCTTCCAGCTTCCATTCATCGAATAACATATTGATTACCTCCGAACCGTTCTTTTCAAAAAATCCTCTTAATACATTATTAGCTATACACCAGTGCACCGCCTTTGTTATTGCCGTTTTTATAATCCGTTTCCGCTCGTCCTTTGATACCTCCGCCGGTTTTTTCCCCCCGGAAAGGGAGGTTTCAAATTCCCGAACCTTTGCTATGAACATAACATACCCGCTCAGCGTTTCGTTCTTTTGGACCATATCCCTGTTGCGGCCTTCGTTTATATTGTATACTCGCACTGTCAGTTCCAGGTCAGGCGCCGCGCCGCCAGGCAACCCTAACGACGAAACATCCTCAAAGGCGTCGGACAGCCGGAGCGTTTGCTTATCCGGAAAGGCTTCGGCGCCGTTATACAGCACGATGAATTCCGGCCGGGGGATGGAGAACCCCTTTTTGCCGTACCACCGTGTTTTCTTACCGGCCGTTATCTTTTCGTATACCCTGGCAATGTACGAAAGCAGCCTGAGCGGCATATTCGGGTTAATCGTGGACTGGTGTTCAAGGATCACGACTACTTTCTCACCCGCTTCGAATGAGATGTCGTTGATTTTGGTTTTAAACAGCGCGTCCTCAAGGGTGTTAATGGTGATAGGCAGGTCCGGGGGCAGGGCAACGCCCTCCAGCGCTTCGTACAACCCTCTCAGAGCGGTTTCTTCCCCGAATAATAACGAGAAAACGCTGCTCTTATACTCCCGGTTGGCCCCCATATACCCCTCTACCGGCAAATATACCGCATATTGGGGGAAAAGGAAAGGAAGGAGGCGGCCTTTACGTTCCTCTTCTCAGTATCATCTGACAAAAAAGGAGAAATGCCTGTGACCAAACGTGAACTGATGTTTGAAACCCTGGCCCACAGGAACCCGGGGAAGGTACCCCAGGCGGTTCACCTTACCGGGGAGGGATACCAGGCTTACGGAGGCAGTATCAGTTTTTACGGAGGCATCAGCACCCGGAAGGCCCTTCCCTACGGAACCCCTGGGGAAGTAAGGGCCGAAACCCGGAGGATAATAGCGCTCATGAGTAGGGACGACGGCTACCTGACATCGCCTTCCCAGGCAATTCAAGATTGATACCGCCGGGGAATACCGGCGGTAAGCGAAACGCCGGCGCGCTTGACCCGGTTATAAACTACAGAGGAGTAAAGTATGTCTTACCAGGACGGCTGGGACGCCTTAAATTTGCATATGCCCCCCAGGGTACCGAGAACCGAATATTCCCTTGAAGGGCACTGGGAAGTTGTCAGCAGGGTTACAGGGATCAATGTAACAAGCCGGTCGGATAACGAAACCAAACAACGTGGTTCCCGGGCGCTGATAAAAGCCTTCAACTACGACTTTATCTGGTCCACCCTCATCGGCGACGATATTTTCGGAAACAAGCGCACCGATATGGGGCACGCGGTGTATGCCGACGGCGGCGGGGACTACCGGGCCATCGGAAAGGCCCTGTACGGCGATCCCGAGGAGGCCCTCAAAATGGATCCCTGGGAACTCTACGGCCCCGTGGACGAAGAGAAAGCAGTGGAGGATTTTAACGCCGCGTACAAACGGAACTGTGCGGCCAACCCCGATGCGGTGAACATGACGGGGATCTACGTTACCTGCGTCTCGGGCCTCATCGCCCTCTTCGGCTGGGACATGCTCCTCACCGCCGCGGGAACGGACCCGGAAGCTTTCGGCGCCCTTACCAACCGTTACGCCGGGTGGGTTCAGCAGTATTTCAACGCCCTGGCAAAAAGTGAAGCCCCGGTGGTGATGATTCACGACGACATAGTCTGGACCCAAGGCGCCTTTATCCACCCGGACTGGTACCGCCGCTTTGTTTTCCCCAATTACAAAAAATACATTGCCCCCCTCCATGAAGCGGGGAAGATCATCATGTATACCTCAGATGGAACCTACACCCAGTTTGTTGACGATATTGCGGCCTCGGGGGTCAGCGGCTTTGTTATGGAGCCCACCACCGACATGGCCTATATTGCGGAAAAATACGGCAAAACCCACTCCTTTATCGGAAACGCGGATACTCGTATTTTACTTTCCGGCACAAAAGAGGAGATCCGCGCTGAAGTAAAACGGTGCATGGACATAGGAAAAAAATACCCCGGCTTTTTTATGGCAGTGGGGAACCACATTCCCGCCAATACCCCGGCGGACAACGTGCTCTACTACAATGATGTCTATGAAGAGATGGCGGGAAGATAGGTTCGGATACGGGATAAGATGGTACCGTACTGTAAAAGAAAAGCCGGGCGTGCTATGCTCGGTATAAATAGTGTCTGTCCATAATGTAGACACGTTATGGACAGACTACCTTAAAATAGGCATTTTGCGTACCGTTTTGGTACAAAAAGATGCGCAAATGCAAGGTTTGTCCATGACGAAACGAAGTTTCGTACAGTAACCGACTTTGTGGACAGACGCTAAATACTACACAAGGAGCATTTTATGGCGGTGATTCTTTCAAAACCAGAATATGAGGCGTCTATTGCGGCAAGCCGGGACAGGCGTATGGCATGGTGGAGGGAAGCCCGGTTCGGCATGTTCGTCCACCTTGGGCTTTATACCGTACTTGGCAGGCATGAATGGGCCATGGCCATCGAGAACTGGCCGGTACAGGAATACGAGAAACTGGCGGACCAATTCCAGCCCAAGCCGGGGGCGCCCAAAGAATGGGCAAAGCTGGCCAAGGCCGCGGGGATGAAGTACATGGTGATGACCACCCGGCATCACGAGGGCTTTTCCCTTTGGGATTCAAAGGCCAATCCCTATAACAGTGTCAACTACGGACCCAAACGGGACATCGTAAAGGAATTCGTGGAGGCCTGCCGGGAAAACGGCCTTCGCATCGGTTTCTACTCGTCCCTCATGGACTGGCACCATCCCGACGGTGGAGCGGCCGCTTATGACAGCGCCGCCAGGAAGCGGTTCAACGATTACATCTATGCCCTTAACGAAGAACTCCTCACCCAGTATGGCAAAATCGACATCCTCTGGTACGACGTGCCTGAGCCCATGCAGAACTGGGAAGGCTGGAACTCCCTGGAGATCAACCAGCGCCTCAGGGCTATACAGCCGGATCTCATTATCGACAACAGGAGCCGCTTGGACGAGGACTTCGGCACTCCCGAGGAGCATGTCACCGCAGAGAAGGACCGGGACTGGGAGGCCTGCATGACCTTTAACGGCCTTTCCTGGGGCTATGTGGACGCCGCCCAGGTCAGCCCCTACAGTTACAACGCCCAGCGCATTTTGAGGATGCTGGCTATCTGCGCCCACGGTGGCGGAAACCTCCTCCTCAACATCGGCCCTGCGCCGGATGGTTCGGTGCCCCCTGAGGCGGTAGAACCCCTCACCACGGTGGGGAAATGGCTTGCCCAATACGGCGAATGTGTCTACGGCAAAGTGGACCGCATCAGCGACACCTGGGGTTATGGCAGCGGAATTTGCAGCATCAGCATCAAGGGTAATACCGTGTACCTGTGGAACTGGATTTGGCCCAAAAGCGGCGACTTTACTGTCGGCGGGTTTACTACCAGGCTCAAGTCCGCAAAAGTGCTGGGCTCCAACGTGAATCTCAAGTTCACCCAGGAAAAGTACCGCATCCTCTTCAGCGATGTGCCCCGGGAACCCCAGGACAAGATCGCCGGCGTGGCGGTGATAGCTCTGGAATTTGAGGAAAAACCCGTATTCCTGCGCTTCCCCGCGCGCCCTCCCCTTATCGATGGGAAGATCTATTCATAAAGGTGTCAAAGGAGCCAGGATGATCAAAGAAGAAGTATTGAAGCGCGTAGACGATGTAATTGCCGGCGGGCCCTATCAAGACAGATGGGATTCCCTCTGTAAATACACTCTACCCAAATGGTACGCCGACGCGAAATTCGGAATATTTATTCACTGGGGACTCTACTCGGTTCCCGCTTTCGGGAACGAGTGGTATCCCCGCAATATGTACCTTAGGGACACTAAGGAGTACGAATACCACGCAAAGACCTGGGGGCCCCAGGACAAATTCGGTTACAAGGATTTTATCTCCCTTTTTAAGGCTGAAAAATTCGACCCCCGGGAATGGATGAGGCTGTTCAGGGAAGCCGGGGCGAAATACGTGATGCCCGTAGCGGAACACCACGACGGCTTTTCCATGTACCGCCACAGCTTTTCTAAATGGAACGCCGCCGAAATGGGGCCCAAACGGGATGTACTGGGGGAACTCAAACAGGCTGCCGATGAACTGGGGATAGTGTTTTCCCTTTCTTTTCACCGGGCGGAACATATCTGGTTCTTCAACGGCGGCAAAGCCTATCCCTGCGACGTGACAGACCCTGCCTATGAGGACTTCTACGGGAAGCAGCAGGATTACGCGGTCGAAAACAGCCACGACATCTACTCCCTCCCCGGACCGTCACAGGAACACTGCGAAGACTGGCTGATCCGTATCTGCGATCTCGTTGACCGTTACCGGCCCCGGATCGTGTGGTTTGACTGGTGGATCCACAATGTGGGCTGGAAGCCATACCTGAAAAAATTCGCCGCCTACTATTACAACTGCGCCGTCCGGTGGGGCATGGAGGCGGCGATAAACTATAAATACAATGCCTACGCCTACGGGTCTGCGATGTACGACATGGAACGCGGTCAGCTCGCGGGTATTAACCCCAGGCTCTGGCAGACCGATACGGCGGTGGCGAAAAATTCCTGGGGTTACACGGAGAACAACGATTTTAAGAATCCCGTGGATATTGTGGGGGATCTTATAGACATTGTAAGCAAAAACGGGGTATTCCTCCTCAACGTTGGCCCCCGGCCGGATGGAACCATAACCGATGAAGACCGCAGGGTACTGGAGGCCGTCGGCGGATGGCTCAAAAAAAATGGTGAAGGCATCTACGGAACCACCTACTGGCAGTGGTACGGCGAGGGACCTACCCGGGTAATCGAAGGCGCCTTTAAGGATACGGACCGTGACTCCTTTACATCCCGGGATTTCCGTTTTACCTATAAGGACGGGACGCTCTACGCCTTTGTGATGAAGTATCCCGGAGACGGCAAAATAATCATCCCCTCGCTAAAAAGGAACAGTGCTACCGGTTCGGGGGATTTTGATATCAAATCCATCCGGGTTCTTGGGTCTGACGCCGAGGTCAGTTTTTTCCGGAATACCGAGGCCCTCAGCCTTGATGTACGGGGAGCCATCGATACCGAATACCCCGTGGGATTTGCGATTCTCCTTGACTGAGGGCGGCGTCGGTCATCGCGGCTGTGATAACGATAAGCCGGAAAGGCATATCAGATTCTCATGCCGCTTAAAAGGGTGAGGACATTTCTATTGCGGTT
Organism: Treponema sp.; assembly: GCA_031278095.1. GTDB lineage: Bacteria > Spirochaetota > Spirochaetia > Treponematales > Breznakiellaceae > JAIRNJ01. The sequence continues at coordinate 21,544 of JAITLC010000118.1, read as the reverse complement.
TGACAAGATTCAATGCGAATGGTTGACAAATTATGATCTATACTAACTAGAGTCTGTCCATAAGGTAGCCATTATGGACAGACAACCTTAAAAAACGTAATGTGCGCACTGTTTTGGTACAAAAAGATACGCAAATGCAAGTTCTGTCCGCAAAGTAACCGACTTTGCGGACAGACACTAAATAGATACCGTTTACGAAAAAAATTTTACGGGCACTAATGGATAGTCTTTTACTCGATTCTCAAATTTTATGTATCGGGGTTGAAAAACGGCCTCCTTCCGGAGCCGGATTACCTTCCGGGGTGAGCTATGCCGGCAGTATTTGCTACTGCATGGCGCTCACCGGCGATCTCCAGGACGCGGTAATTTACCTCGCCTCCCCGGCCTCGGATTACATGACCGATTCGAACCTTATCATCGACAGGGACTACTGCTGCTGGTAGTATCTTATAAACACTAATACACAGGATATGGGATGACAAATATTTAACCGTAAAGATTCCCCGTGACATAAAACATAGAAGGCGAAAAAGTCGAAGAAGGAAGGGGAAACACAAAAAGCCAACCGGGTATTCTATCTTTTTTGCGTCTTCTTCGCCTTTCTGGATACTGGAGTGTAAATTCAGCCCTGTTGCCCTGAAGCGGCAGGGCAGCTTTACCGTTTCGAAAGCTTCTTTTCAGCCCTGTTGAACAGCCACTGAACAACTCCGCAGAGCGCAATGTACAGCAGAAAAATGTCGAGATATGCTTCGATGTAGTTGTAACCTCTTGCCGCCTCAATCCGGGCAACAGCGGTAATGTCCCTTACGGTCATGATAAAGGCCAGGGAGGTGTTTTTGATCAGGGTAACGGTAAAGTTTGAAAGGTTGGGGAGGGCGGAGACAAAGGCCTGGGGCAGGATCACCAGGCGGTAGGCGAAGGCTGTGCTCATGCCCAGGGCCCGCGCCGCTTCCATCTGACCCCTGTCCACGGTGAGCAGGGCCGAGCGGAAGATCTCCGAAAGACCCGCCGCGCTGTTCAGCGAGAAGACCGTCCATGCGTAGATTATGGGGGGCAGGGAGAAGATGTCGATGCCCAGGCCCAGGCTCCTTACAAATGCATTGAGGAAACTGGGAAGGATACTGTACACGATGAGGATCTGGAGTACCATCGGCGTACCCCGTATAAAAGAAATGTAGATTCCCGCCAGTGTATCAAGGGGCCTGACACGATAGATGCGGCAGAGGGCCAGAAAAAAGCCCAGCGGAGTGGCGATGAGTAGTGATACTGCGGTAATATTGATGGTAACGGGTGCTGCGGCAAGGGCCCTGAACAGGGCGGCAAACATGAAGGGAAGGTTAAGTTCCATCATTCATTTCCGCGCTTTTTCTGAAGAAAATTTTTGGCTTGCAAGGCTGTTCTTTCCTCTGGAGAGGAAACGTTCCAGAAGACCGAAACCTCTTTCGATGACGATGGTCAGGGCCCAGTAGATGAGGGCCAGGGCAATGTAGATCTCAAGTCCGTAGGCTCCGTAGTTTCTGGAGATGATCATCGTTCCCTGTCCCATCATATCTATCATGCCGATTGTATAGGCCAGCGCGCCTTCCTTCATCAGTGCAAGCAGGGCATTGCAGAAGTTTGGGAGGGCCGCCACGGCAGCCTGGGGGAGGATCACCAGAAGAAATGTTTTGCATTCGCCCAGGCCCAGCGCCAGGCCCGCTTCCCTCTGGCCGGGATCAACCGAGATGTATGCCGAACGCATGAGTTCCGCCATGTTTGCGGCAAATAGCAGTGTTAGTGTAACGATGACGAATACACCCCGGTACATGCTGTCGATATTAACGCCGAAGAGGAAACGGGACAGGAGGGGCAGGGCATAGTAGACGATGAACAGGAGTACAATCGACGGAGTGCAGCGCATTGCCGTGATGTATACGTCTGCAAACCGTTTCCCGATTCCCTGTTTTTTCAGTCTCCGGGAGGCAAGGCAGAAACCCAGAATCGTTCCAAAAAACACCGTTCCTGCCATGATAAAAAGCGTTACCGGCAAAAATGCCAGCAGAGCGGGAAGAACGGTGATTATGTACTGCGGATTAAAGGGCCTGCCCACGCCTGTCAAATATACTGGAAAATATCTTCACCAAAGTACTGCCGGGACAATCGGCCCAGGGTACCGTTGGAGACCAGTGTCCGAATTGCCTCTTCATACTTGCCGGCCAGATCCTGCTGCTGTTTGTTGAAGAGTGGATAGGTAGGGATGGCCTTGTAGGCGGCATAGGAGAGCCGGTTTGCATAGGCATGCCATGCGCCGTCTTCGGCCTCCACTGTCCGCTGGAAGGTGAGTTTAAGATCGAAAAACGCGTCGTAACGGCCTTCCACCACCCAGGTATACGCGTCGGTTATGATGAACACATCCGAAGGGATAAGATGTATCGGCGTGTCCGGGTGGGCCTTGTTAAAGTCCTCCACCACCGAGTACTGGGCGCTCTGGGGCGGGATGGGAACAAGCTTGCCCGAGAAGCGGGCAAAGGATTCCAGATCCTTTATCTCGTTGGCGTTCTCACTCCTGAAGGCAATACCGATGACGCTTGCGGCAACATAATGATTGGGGATGATGAATTTCTGCTTCCGCTCTTCGGTGATCCATGCCCCCTTGGTTCCCCCGGCATATTTTCCCGTTTCGATGCCGATGAGAAGATCGTCGTCGCTGGTGGGTACGAACTCAAATTCATACTCCGGGATGAGTTCATCCACCGCCTTCATTACCGCTACCTCAAAACCGTCGCTTTCACCCCTGTCGTTGACAAAGTTGTAGGGCGCGCTGGCCTGGGTATGGGCGATGCGTACCCGCTGCGCTGCGGCAGTTCCCGCGTTTCCCTTGTCTTTGGAAGCTCCCGCAAAGACCGCGGAAACCGTTACCAGCGCCAGCGCTGCATACATCAGCTTTTTCAGAATGTTCATAGGATACTCCTTCGAATTTTTAATCCTAGTATAACGCTATGAATTATAAATTGCAAGCATCCCGAACCCAGTTGAGCCGCCTTGTTTCCGTGTTTCTCGGTATGGTGCAATCCGCCCCCAGGATCACCCCTCTTCTCCCCGCTCCGGCAATGAGACGGCGGGTTTCCGCTTTTACAGCCGCTTCATCCATGGTAAAGAGGAGACTTCCGGCAGTATTGTCAAAACCGCCGATCACCGGCTTGTCATGGAAGAGTTTTTTGCCTTCCGCCAGGGGAACTTTTTCGCAGACAGAGGCCCAGTTGATCACCTGGGCCGGATAATCCCTGTAATGGGGAAGATCGTTCCTGTGGCCGTCATAGCCGCAGACATGGAGCAAATTCAGCGCGCCCGGAGCTTTTGTGTTTCCGGCCCTGTTGGCTTCTTCCAGCACGGAAAGATCCGAAGGGATTACCGCTTTTTTATGCGCCTCCCCGTCCAGTCCTTCAGGATCCTGGGTGGAAAAATAGATCCCGTCGGCGCCTCCTTCGGTGATCACCCTGCGGGCAAGGCAGCCCAGATCCTGTGCCGCCGTATCAAGAGCCTGCTTTACCATTTTCGGGTCTTCGCCGGTGAAACGGGCAAGCAGATCGTCGGCTCTTTTTCCCAGCCGGCCCTGCCTTACAAAGCGGAAGGTTGTTACGGGAGAAAAAATGTTGTAGAAACAGAGTACTTCCTTTCCAAAGAGCCCGGTAATGGTTTTGGCGAATTCCACCTGCGCTTCGATCCATGGGTGTTTTTCCCCGAGGGGTTTGATTCCCCTCAGCTCGGACACCCTCTCCGCCCGGGCAAAAATTTCATTCGGATAGAGGAAGAAACCGTCGGTCATTATCTTGAGGAAGTCAGGCTGATATTCGGAGTAGAACTTCTTGTGACCTGAGATATTCTGTTCGATCAGGGAAGGATCGGCCAGGCCGTCCTGCAGTTCATCCTGCAGATAGTGATACCAGAACCCCACAGGGATTTTGTCCGTCTCTTCGTTGTGCATGGCCTTTAAGACCCATTCGCGTTTATTCATGATGCCTCCATAAAAAATACCTTTTAATCGACCCTGAAGATCCCGCATTTCAGGCAGAGGGATTCACCGTAACCGGGGAGTATGGAGTGATCCTGGGCCTGGTAGCGGGAATCCGGCAGCCTGAGTCTCCGGGCCGAATCCACCGCAGTCGAAGCGATGGTCTCCCTGAAACGGGATTCATTATACCGGTGGGGTCCATACCCCGATTCGAAGATCGGTTTACAACTTTTTCAGTGGCAAGCCTCGGGTTATGGACCCCCGCCTTCCAATCAAAGACATCGCCCTCGCAGGTTTCAAGCTGCCCTTCGAGGCCGTTAAGCCGGGCTGTTTCCAGGGTTTCCGCATTGGAAGGGCTGTAGATACGGACGGCGATCTTTGAACGGGGGCTGGCAAAGCCCCTTTCCGGGTACGCAGGTTTCCCCCGCCTTGAATACTCAACATCGACTATTTCGCCGGGCTCCGGTTCCGCCGCTATAGATCCTGGCATTCTCTGAACGAGAACATGCCGTATTTCGTTGCCAAAGATCCACAGATGCCCTGAGAGAATCCGCTGTTCTTCCCCATGTTTCAAAATGACTCTTTTTATCAATCCTTAATCCTCAAGGCCAAAAGTACTGCCGCTTTTTCTCACCGTAAAATCCATTCTCGCCGCCTCAGGACGGTTTGCGGCCTTGGCTGCCGCGGCAAGCATTCCCTGCTGTACCCGGTAGGGGATTGCGCCTGTTTCGGGCTGAAGCCGCTCCCATATTTCGCTGCTCCCGAGCTGCCATGCCTGACAGTTGTCCCGAAAGTAACTGAGAAGGATGTCGTGCACCCTGCGGCGGAGATCTTCCTGCAGCACCGGGAACATTAATTCTATACGGCGTTCCAGATTCCGGGGCATCCAGTCGGCACTGGAAAGGTAGAGTTCATCCGCACCGCCGTTGGCAAAGTAGTAGATCCGGGAATGCTCCAGATAGTGGCCCACAACGCTTATTATCCTGATGTTTTCGGAAAGTTCAGGCATCCCGGGAATAAGGGTACAGATCCCCCGGATACAGAGTGAAATTTTTACACCGGCGCCGCTTGCCCGGTAGAGCGCCTGAATGATGTCCTCGTCAACCAGGGCATTGAGCTTTGCCATGATCCTGCCGGGATAGGCAGCGCTGGAGCGCCGTTCTTCCCTTTCGATCAGTTCCAGAAGTCTCCGTTTAAGATTTACCGGGGCAATGCTGATCAGCCGGGTAGGCTGGATCATCGAGTAGCCTGAGATCATGTTGAACAGTATCCCTGCGTCATAGGCCAGTTCTTCCCGGCAGCTAAAGAGGGAGAGATCCTCGTAGAGCCGGGCGGTTTTGTCATTGTAATTTCCGGTAGAAAGGTGAAGGTAACGGCGGATCTGTTCCCCTTCTTTGCGTACAACCAGTGTTATCTTCCCGTGAACCTTGAGCCGGGCAAGGCCGTAAACAACCACGGCGCCGGCTTTTTCAAGGCGGTTTGCCCAGGAGATGTTCCGCTCTTCATCAAAACGAGCCTTGAGTTCCACCACCGCCGTTACATGCTTTCCGGAAAGGCTTGCCTGTTCCAGCGCCCTGACAATGGGACTGTTGCCGCTTGTCCGGTAGAGGCAGGTTTTGATGGCGATTACACCGGGATCCCGGGCGGCTTCCTGAAAGAACCGGAGTACCGGATCGAAAGATTCATAGGGCAGGTGGAGGAGCAGATCCTTTTCCCGTATAGTATCCCAGATCGGCGTGTCTTCGCTAAAGCCGGGATTGGCATAGATCTTCCAGTTTTTTTCCCGCAATCTGTCGAAACCGGGAATGTTTACCAGTTCGTCAAGCGCGCCGGGGTTGAGAGGGCCCGGGATCTCGTAGAGATCCTGACTGTCAAGAGAGAGCTGCCGGGAAAGCATATCCCGAAGCCTGTCGCTGCCCGGTGAATAGATCATTCGCACTGCCGTGGATCTGTCCCTGCTTTCCAGAACTTCTTCCATGGCTTCAATAAAGTCTTCATCCCGTTTTTCGTCTACAGAGAAATCCGCATCCCTGTTCACCTTGAAGAGCATGGTTTCCAGTACCTCAAAACCGGGGAAGAGTTTTCCTCCCCAACGGAGTACCAGATCTTCCAGAAGCGTCCAGGAGGAATCGCCGGGGAACCGTATGACGCGATCCAGCACCGGAGGAATCAGTACCATTGCCGTCTTGTCTTCCGTAGCGGATGTCTCTCCCTCGGCGCGCAGCAGGAATACACAGTTGAGGGACAGACTGTCAATGGCGGGGAGTTCTTCTCCTTCTTCAATGCGGAGGGGGGTGAGTACCGGATACACACAGGAATCAAACCAGGATTCCAGGTACTTTTTCTGTTCATCCGTGTAGGAGTCCGCGTGTACCAGACACAACCCTTCCGCCGCCATACCGGGAAAAATGTCTTCGGTAAGGCAGCGGTACTGTGTCTTTATGATTTCTGCCGTCCTTTCCGAAATTATCGCCAGAAGTTCTGCGGGACTTAAGCCTGAAGGGTCTCTTTCAACATTTCCGCTGCGCTTAACCTTTTTCAGCGCCGCCACTCTAACCATAAAGAATTCATCCAGATTTGAAGAAACGATGGCAAGAAAACGGAACCTCTCCAGGGGCGGCAGATCTTTCCGCAGGCCTTCCGCCAGAACCCTCTCATTAAAATCCAGCCAGGACAGTTCGCGATTAAAGTATTGAGCGCCGGAGAGAAAGTTCTGTACGGGCTGTTTTTTATGGTTCATCAAATTAACATGACCTTGTAACCGAATACATCTTCAAAGAGATCGCCTTTTTCTTCCAGTCCCATGAGTTCAAACGAAAGATCGTGAAGTCCCTGGGTATGCAGCATGACTGTTTCACCCTTCCGTTCTACCGTGAGGAGGCGTACCTGCCGGGAATGCCCCCGGTCAAGGGAATCGGCCACCCGGAGTATCGAAGAAAGCTTGAGTACCAGAACCCGTTCTTCCCGCTGCAGCGACACATAACTTATATCAGGCCGGGAAGGCGGCGGCCCCCGGTGATACCTCACCACATTGGCAATAATATCCAGCTCCGCACGATTAAGGCCGAAAATCTCCGAATTGCTGACGATGTACGAGCCGTGTTTCTCGTGATCCGCTCCCTGGATAAACATACCGATATCGTGGAGAATCGCTGCGGTCTCCAGCATCATCCGTTCCCTGCGGCCCATGCCGTGTTCCTTTTTCAGCGCATCAAAGATGATAAGGGAAAGATCGGCCACATAGCGGGCATGCTGTTCATCAAAATGAAATTTTCTCCCCAGGTTAGCAGCCGAAGCGATGATCTGGGAGAAGAATTCCCCTTCAATTTCACTCTCTCCCCCCAGGGAAAGATTGAGAAGGTAACCTTCCCGGATGGACTCCATGGGAACCACCACCCCTGCGGCTCCGGTCTTTTCCAGGAAGAGCCGGTACACCAACAGCCCCGGTACAAAACCCTCCGCCTCGCCGTAAGGTATATGAAGTTTCTGGACACAGTCTTCGATGCTGTAGTCATGAACCTTTTCCACAAAATCATTAAAAGCTTCCCGGCTTATCATCCGGCACTGTTCGTTGATCTCCTTCCCTATGAGGACGCTGGCGATCCTCGCATCGGAACCGGCGACCACAAAAGTCCGCACATGGGAAAGCTCCATTTCGGCACTGAATATCCGGGCTGTGTTCCGTATGCTTTCATTGAGGTAGCGTGTCCGGGAAAGAGAGGAAGCGGGATTCCGGCGGAAACACTGATCGATCAGTATCGTTCCCAGACGGAGACTGTGAGCCGCCACCATCTTTCCCCGCCGAAGAAGCATGATCTCCGTGGAACCGCCTCCTATCTCAATGATCATTGAATTGGCCCGCCAGAAGAGGGGCAGATCCTGCTTTAGGGCATGACGGACAGCCAGGTACATGAGCCGGTTTTCCTCTACTCCCTCCACAATGGAAAGGGAAAACCCCGCATCCTGCCTCACGCGGTCAACAAAAACATCCCGGTTCCGGGCCACCCGGATGGCGCTGGTGGCAATGGCATGAACCCGGGAGGCCTCAATGCCCCAGCCCGCCAGAATCTCCCGGAAACCCCTGAGCACCGAAAGACATTCCAGAAGACTTTCCCTGGAAAGTTCCCCGGAGGTAAAAACATCCCGGCCCAGAGCCACAGGCCGCCCGGCCCGGTCAAGTTCCCGCCAGAGTCCGCCGCTTAGAAGCTCCGCCACCAAAAGCCGTATGCCCGTGGAACCTATCTCCAGAACCCCGACAACGGGCGACTGGTTTTCCGTCCTCATATTTCCCTACAACTTTTCGAGGAGCATGGAACATTTACCCGAAGGAATGGGCAGAGTTTTCTTTTTCTTCCCCAGGACATTTATCGTAAAGTAGTAGAGCTTCTCGCTTTCCATGTGAATTTCCCAGCCGCGGCCGGATTTATTGGAGAGGATCGTGATCATGTTTTTCTTTAAAGAAAGGTTTTCTATTCCCATGATTTCCAGATTGGGAATAATCCAGTCCACCGTCTTGCGGGGCAGGGAGATAAAAAGCCCGATGATATTCTCGATGGTCAGACAAATCGTTGAAAGCGCATCATAGGTGAGGGCTTGCACACGGGGAAAGTCCGGCTTTTCGAACCACTGGGCCGGCCCTTCCTTTAACGGCAGATATGCTTCCCAGAGATTCCCCTTGTGGTGGTTCCCGTCGGGATTCATCGAATCCAGCATGAAGTAGAGGTGCCTGATGGCGTAATCCCTTGCCAGATCCCAACGCTGGTAACGTTCAAGGCCTTTGATCACCATGAAGGTGAGGTGGGGATACACAGAACCGCGGTAACCGCAGCCCCGTTCGTCAAATTCAGGCTCATTCCGGGCCACTGTGGGAAAAGGGTGGGGAGTACCGAATTGCTGTGGATCCTGAAGCTTGCCGATGATCCGCTCCGCCTTGTCGTCGTTGGGGATCTCCGCCAACAGAGGCCAGTAACCGGCAATGGTTTTTACGGGCAGTTGCTTTTCATCTATATCAATATCATGGTAGAACTCGTCTTCGGCGTTCCACATGAGGGAATTGATCCGTGTCTTGAGGGAAAAATAACGTTTCTTGTACTGGAAACTGGTTTCTTTGTTGTTGAGAATATCCGCCAGGGCGCTTATATAGAGAACATTTATGGCCATCATCGCGTTGAAGTCCAGAGGATATGCGGCATTTTCCCTGGGTGAATTTTCCATGCCTCCCGCGACGAGGGGCACCTTGTAAAGACCGTTGGGCTGCTTGAATTCCGAATCTATCCACTCGGTGTAACGGTGGAGTATGGAAAGTACATCCTTTACCCGTTTCTTGTTGGCCGATTTATGGTAGAGGTTATATTCAGCCCAGGCGAAAAGGGGGATACCCAGACCCTGAGGGTTTGATTCGCTGAACACAGGTTCTCCGGTCTCGACGCTATACGCAGAACGAATGGCTCCATTTTCCTCCTGATGGCTGTAAAACACATCCAGAGTCGGGTGAGCCATGTATATACGGTTGGAATACACCAGAAAAAAAGACGAAAAGATCGCATCGGCCTGCTCAACCACCGGGCAGCCCGGATAAAAGAAGAATTTCCCCTCAGGGGTACAGGCTCCTCCGCCTCCCTTCCAGCAATCCTGAATCCAGGCCCAGGTCTTGTCATAAATATCGACAAAATCCTGATCATAGAAGTGGATTTTGGGGAAATCTCGCTTTGTCAAAAAGGTACTCCTTGCGAAAATGCTGCACGGCGATGCGGGCTGCCATATAAACAATTTTCTATAAAATATGGTTGATTGAGGCTGTTTTAAAACTTCAGTTTTCAAACAGCAGCCTTTAAAGATACAATTTTGCAAGGCTAAAGCCCTGAGAAATTGCAAGAGCCGGTGAAAAAATAACCGGCTTTTGGAACAAACTCAATCGAATATAATTATACATTTAACCCTGAAATTTTTCTACGTTTTTTTACAAGTTTTTTCCATACATTATTAAAAAACAGCGGGTCTTCCACCGGGGCTTCCCCGAAACCAACCGGGTTTTGGGAATAGCTCTGCCGCTAATAGAAAATTCTGATATGCTCTACCGCTGTGCGGTGCTTCATCTTGAGTACAAGAACCTGATCCTGGGCCTGATAGACCCAGCCCGAAGAGTCGTAACGCTCAAACTGGGGGTCTGTACGGTAGTCGATATTGTACAACTGGATCTTCGTGAAAGGTTTTATCCCCCGGATCATCATATAATGGGTTTCCCCCACGGGAAAGGTCACCGCAATATCCATGACCGTGCCGTCCATACTCGCACTCAGCGACTGGGCGGCTGTCCAGGCCCAGATGCCGTTGACCCTGGCCCCGATACCGGCGGCCCTGGGGTAATAATCGCTGAATTCCGGAGAACGGGTTGCCAGAATCCGGTAGATCCGCGGGGCGGAGATCTTTGTATCCCCCGGAACAAGGCTCCCGTCATCGGAAAGGCTGAAGCTTGCCGGAATGTCGCCCGTTTCATCGGTCAGGGAAAGGGCCGAAAGCACCATACTGCGGCCCACCCCGGCCCATTCTTCCTGGTCTTTGCCTTCCGCCCAGGCCGCCAGGGCCTTTCCCAGCCGGATATTAAATTCAGTGTCCACTTGTCCACCCCGGGCAACCAGTATGAGGTCATTCTCAAGGCGGCGGATATTTTCCGATATGACAAAACAGGCCTGATCGGCAAGTCTTTCGAACGGATTTTCTCCCGGGTTGTATTGGGCCTTGAGATCCATGTCTCCTTCGAGGATTCCCGCGGTAGATTCGAGGCTTAAAGTCGCCGGATCGATGGAACGGATAAGTTCCCGGCCGTCATCTATGAAGTTGAGGTAGGCTCTGGCTGCCAGAAATTCAAAAACATGGGGTTCCTCAAGAATATCCAGGGATTTTTCATTGATAAGCCGGGAAAGACGGCTGATCTTTTCCCGTTCAAGGCTGATGAAGGAGCGGAAGGCGAGATCCATGCGGCCGAGGTACACCGAAGACTCGTAGCTGTAACGGTTTCCCGTGATGAACGAGGCGGGAATCGCCGAAACCGCAGCCTTGTAAGTCCCCCGGCGCAGCGCTTCACCCGCATAGGCAACGACCGAATCCTCATCCCCGCGGCTTGTGATGGTCCTGGTTAGAAGGGAAAAGTTCTGATCCCGCCAGTGGGCAATTTCCGTATCGTAGAGATGGCGGGTTTCCGCCCGGGAAATGATAAAATCTTTGGGACTGAAGCTCTTCTGTTCCGGTACAGGGCCGTAGGAGACATCCTGACCTCCCTCTGTCAGGATGAGAATGCCGTTTTCTTCCCCCCGGACAGAGTGGGCAAAGGCATAGATTACCCCGTCGGCGCTGATATTGATCTCTCCGTTTCCATTGTCCCTCATCCGTGAAGTCCGTAAGAGTCTGAAAGGCAGCTCCAGCACTTCAATTCCTTCTGTAAAGGATGAATGGATCTGCAATTCTACCCGGCCTGAGACATAGCGGGTGCTGAATAGAAGCTGTACACCGCCGGACAGACTGAAAATAGCCGCTTCTCCGGAAATTTCCAGGGTTTCCGGAGAGACATGTGTCTTTACACCGTCTGAATCTACCAGGCAAAGCCCGTCATTTTCGTCTCCATCCAGCCGGAATTCGAGACCGCCGAAGAAGACGCCGGCTTCTCCCTCCAGCGGAAGACGTCCATGGATGTTTCCCGCATCGTTATGCTCTCCGGTAGTCTTGTACCGGCCGCTTACCACCATGCCGCCTACCCGCCGCGCAAAACTTCCCTGCTTTGCAAACTGGATTAGTACCAGAAAAACAAAAATTCCCGCATAGAGAAACAAGAGGGCGAAGATTCGGGGGAAAACCGGTTTTTTCATGGATGACACTGTGTTTTGTCTCTCTCCTTGCCGATAATACGGTAATCAGATACTATCCATTTTATAGCATTTATAGCAGAGGCTGCTCCTGAATGTCAAATTTGGAACGGACTTGAGAATAATTTTGTATGATAAGATCCAGTTTATATAGTGTTTGTAGAGCCGTTCCCAAAACTCAGGTTTTTTCGGGAATAGTGCGGACCTTCGCTTCAATGGGAAAAACGGCTAAAAGTCCGCTTTCTCCTCAAAATCCAAGTCCGCTTTCCCAAAAGTTGAAGTTTTGTGGAAGCCTCTGTATTGTTCTGTTTTCTTTCGGTTTTCTCTGGTCCTGCGCGGGAATTCCTTCCGCAACGCCTGAGAACCTGAGCGAACATGCCGGGCCTTCCCTTCCTGAGGAAATGGAAGCTGAAACCGTTCCTCCTGCGGACAAGTCCCCGATGCGGCCAGAACTCACCGATACCCAGTCGATTCTGGAAAGGATGGGGGAGCTTCTGGAAGAGGGGGACTATCAGGGCGCCCTGGCCCTCTTTGAGAGGATCAAGAGTCCCGATGCCGAGAGCGCCGGTATCAAACTCCTCAAGGTTTCGGTGCTTCTCTCCGCAGGGGACGGACGGGGAGGCAGGGCTCTTACCGAAGAAGTCATCTCCGATGATCCTCAAAATACCGAAGCCCTCTATATACTTTCCAAAATCGAATTTGCTGCGGACAAGGGAAAGGAACAGCAGGCCCTTTTGGAGAAGATTCTTAAAATAGAGCCAAACAATACCGATGTTCTGGTAGATCTGGGGAACATTTCTGTACGCGCCCGGTCATGGAAAAATGCCGCCGGCTATTTTGACAAGGCCCTGCAGATCCAGCCGGAAAACGGCGGAGCCCTGCTGGGCCGGGCCTCGGTGTACCGCTTTAACCATGACCGGAAAAACGCAGAGCGGCTCCTCAACCGGGCCGTTGAGCTGTACCCTGACTGGGCCGAAGCCCGGCATGAGCGGGCCCGGCTTCTGAGGGAATGGGACAATCCCCGCGGAGCCCTTGAGGATCTCGACAAGGCAAAAGCCTTGGAGCCCGGCAGCTACTTTATCGCCGCGGACCGGGGAAACGCACTCAACGATCTGGGCCGGAAGAGGGAAGCCCTGGAAGAGTATCAACGGGCGATAGACATAAACCCGGATATTTTTGTTGCCTATGTGTACAGTTCCGGTATCAAGTTTGATCTGGGGGACATTGACGGTGCGGAGAGGGATTTTTCCCGGCTCGTGACCCTGAGGCCCGATTATTACTTTGCCTATGAAGGTCTGGGCATGGTAAAGATGCGCAAGCGGCTCTGGGCCGAAGCGCGGGACGCATTCCGGGAATGTTACAAGTACGCACCCAAGGAATGGTACTATGCCCTCCTTGCGGCAATGAACTGGATGCGGGCAGGTAAACCAGGCGATCCCCGGCAGTTTCTTGCCCAGGCTCTCCGGGGCCTACGGCGGGAATCGCCCGAGTGGTACCTGCTGCGGCTCTACCATGATCTTTCAGGCGACAATGATATTGCTATACGGATCGATAAGGAAAAGAATCTCGATACCAAGGCCCGGATGCTTTTCTATCTGGCCCACTATTACGATATCCGGGGCAACAAGAACCTTGCCGGAATTTATTTTTTACGGGTAAAGGAACTTGACCGTAAAGCCATACCGGAATGGAAGCTTAATGAATGGGCCATAGAGGAGCGGAATCTGGATGCAGGATAACATTGTTACTGTCTCTCTGGGGGAACGCAGCGTTACCCTTATCGGTACGGCCCATGTTTCCCGGGAGAGTATTGATGAAGTTAAGGCCCATATACGGGACGAAAAACCCGGCATGGTTTGTGTCGAACTTGACGGCGGCCGTTTCAAAGCGATGGATTCCAAAGACGACTGGGAAAGACTCAATGTGTCAAAGGCTTTCCGTGAAGGGAAGGGCTTCCTCCTTATAGCAAACCTTGTGCTGGCAGGCTTTCAGCGCCGCATGGGGGTGGGCCTCGGAGTCAAACCCGGCGAAGAGATGCTGGCCGCCTGCGATACCGCCAAAGAACTGGGCATACCGTACCGTTTTTGTGACCGGGAAGTGCAGATCACTCTCCGCCGGGCCTGGGCCCGCTGCGGCCTCTGGAGCAAATGCAAACTCCTGGCCTCCCTCATCTCCAGCGCCTTTTCAACGGAAAAACTCAATGAAACGGAGATCGAAAACCTCAAACAGGCCAGCGAGCTTGACGGCATGATGGCGGAACTGGCTTCCTACCTCCCCGCGGTAAAAGAAACACTCATTGACGAACGGGATCGCTACCTGGCGGCAAAGATCTGGACTGCCGGACAGGAGACGCCGGCCGGAGAAAAAATGCTTGCCGTAGTCGGCGCAGGCCACCTTTCCGGACTCAGGACCCATCTTGAAAAGATTGCCGCCGGGAACGAGGATGCCGGTGTTGACACCCTTGATACCATTCCCCCGTCTTCGTTTTTAGCAAAGGCGGCAGGCTGGATCATCCCCATAGCAATTGCCGCCCTTATCGTAGCCGGCTTTTTCCAGGCCGGGGCCACCCAAAGCCTCTCTATGCTCCTCCAATGGGTACTCTGGAACGGTTCCCTCGCAGCGCTGGGAACACTCATCGCGCTGGGGCATCCCCTTTCCATACTGGTTTCCTTTCTTGGCGCCCCCATAGCCACGATCAACCCCTTCATCGGTGTGGGCCTCTTTTCCGGCATCACCGAAGCCTGGGTACGCAAACCCCGTGTGCAGGATGTGGAAAATATCGCCGAAGATTTTTCCAGCCTCAGGGGAATCTACCGCAACCGTGTTTCCCGCGCGCTTTTAGTATTCTTCCTGTCAAGCCTTGGAGGGGCCGTGGGGAATTTTATTTCCATTCCCGCGTTGGCAGGTTCGCTGTTTAAGTAGTGTCTGTCCATAAAGCCGGTTACTTTGAGGACAGAATTTTAAGGTAGTCTGACCATACAAAAAATGCCAGCGGCATTTCTACCCTTCAAACACACCGCGTATATACTCCACCGATGCCCGCGCCGCATCGTCCAGTCCGGCTTCTCCGGCTCCGCCGGAAATGTCCCGCCAGACCTTGATGTCGTTGCCCACCTGACCGCCCATGAGGACAAAGGGTTCCATGACGACGGCGCCGGTATACCCAATATCCCGCAGGGTCTTGCCTATGGTCTTCCAGTCCATACGGGTACCGGGCCGGGGTGGACGGCGGTTTGCCTCTCCGATGTGGAAATGTCCCAGATACGAACCGGCGGTTGTGATCGCTTCGGTAAGACTGTCTTCTTCAATATTCATGTGGAAGGTATCGAGCATTGCCTTTACGTTTTTGCAGCCCACAGCCTCTACATAGGAGCGCGCCTCCGCGGCCGTGTTGATAAGGTAGCCTTCAAAGCGGTTCAACGCCTCCATCCCCAGGGTGATGCCGGAAGCCATCTCCGCAAGGCGGCGCATGGACTCGATGCTCCGTTTGAGATCCTCTTCCTTCTTGAAGGGTTTGGAAAAATCAACAGGCCAGTAAGAGTAAAGTCCGCCCCCTACGACAGTAATTTCAAGCTCATAGAGGACATCAAAGGTCTTTTTCCAGAATTCAAAGCCCTGATTCACGGTTTTAGGGTCTGCCGAGGAGAGGTTTTCTTCAGGTTTGGGCCCGTAACCTGCACTCAGGACGATTCCCGCATCCTGTGCCGCCGCCTTGAGTTTCCGGATCTCTTCTTTTTTCATACCGGGCAGGGAGGCGCAGGAGATTTCCAGTATGTCAAAGCCCAGTTTTCCTACTTTTTGGGCATATTTGGGGTAATCTCCACCCCATTGCCGTTCCCAATAAGCGTAATATATACCGTATTGCATAGCTTTATTGTAACGTATACTATTGGTTTGTGAAAAGCAACACGCCAAGATAGCTCAGTCGGTAGAGCGGTACACTCGTAATGTACAGGTCTGGAGTTCGATTCTCCATCTTGGCTGTAGCTTCAATTGGGTTAGAATTTTATTTTCCGGCCAATCTGTAACGCCATCCAGTCAAGCAGACGAAAATAAGTCTGCCAAAAGGAAGGGCTGTGGTACTTAAACGGTGATTCCCACGCCAGATACGGAGGATATGGTTCAAATGGCTGAACCGTCGTCCCTGTGGGGTAAATGCTACTCATAGATGCGTGTCTGGTAACGGACGGGTGCTAAGCTATGGGGACAACGCGGTATGGGAAACTTTGTTTCCGCCGGATACCCCCATTCCGGTAACGTCGGCCCTATGGTTCGTAGCATAAAGGGTACGTCATGGGTAGATTAAACGAACCGTTGTAAGGCTCGTAATGAAGATACCTCGGGGAGCCCCGAGGCATCTTCGTGTGAGAGGAAATGTATTATACTCTCCCCCGCGAACCGGTGAGCAGGTTCTTGGGTTCATGCCCCGATTCGAAGATTGATTTACAACTTTTTTAAGCGGTAATGATTTTAACCTGGGCACGCCTCGGGGCATGAATCCCGCCTTCCAATCAACGTTGCCCAAGATTCTTTTCGGACTCTATTCCATGGACAGCGGAAAAGAGGCCCTCTACATTAACGGAAAATCCGTTTCCTTTGCATCGCCTTGGGACGTTGTCGATCACGGGATCGCCATGATCCACCAGGAATCCCGGAAAAAGAGGCGGAGAAACACATCGGTCTCAACGTGCCCCTTAGACAGAAGATGGACAGGCTTTCCGTTGCCGGGCAGCAACTTGTGGAAATCGGCGCGGCATCGGTATCCAACGCGCGGATCATTTTTATGGATGAGTTGACCGTTTCTCTTACTCCCAATGAAGTAGAAAACCTCTTGACCATGATCAAAAGGCTGAAAGCCGAAGGCAGATCCATTGTGTATATCAGCCACCGCCTGGGATAAATAAAGGCTATCCCGGACAGGATCACCGTCATGCGCGACGGGATCATGGTGGGCACGTATCAAAACAGCGATTTAAGCCACGATGATATGATACGGCTTATGCCGTACCGTGAATTGACTCTGATGCGCAAGAATAATGGGTTCCAAGTGTATCGGTATGCGGCTGGCCGACGGAACCGGTTATCCGGGGCAGGACAAGCCTCGCCGAACAAAAGTACCGCCTTTTCAAGGGGCTTAAGGCGCTCTATTATTCACTCTAAAATGCCGATACTAAGAGAAATGTTCAGGATTGCGCGTACATTCAGTCTGTGTTTCCTCATGCTCCTCCTCTCCTGCAAGAGCTCTCCGAAGCCGCCGGAAAACCCTCCCCCAAAGGCGGAAGAACCAGCGTTTCCCGAACCGGCGCCTCTTGCGGGTCTGAAATTCGATCGTATTGAAGCTTCCAGCGCGTTCCGGGTTTCACTTTTTTATACCCTTAGCCTGGAAAATCCCGGTTTCCGCGACCTGACTGCGGAGATCTCCGCCTGGGAAATACTGCTTGACGGCAAGGGACCCAAAGAGAAGGGGGCTTCTGTTGAAGAAGCCGCGGCTCTTTTCCTGGAAGAAGTCCGGCCCATTGGGGAGGCTTCATTTGAGTGCCCTGCTCTGGGGAGTTCCGAAACGCTTTTGCGTCTCGATGTTGATCTTTCCCGTTTTCCCGGCTGGGATTCGGTTGAGTTGACCGAGTATGCGGCGGAATTCCGGGTGAAGCTTTCCTACCGCTGCCCTGAAGGAAAGGGCGCCGAAGGGGAGGCCGTGGAACTGGCCTCTTTTCCCAGAATCCGGGAGCCGGAATTTACCATTACCAGGATTGCCGTGCTGCAGGCTGAGCTTATCAATACCCGTTTCCGGGTGAACCTCAAGATCGATAATCCCAACTTTTTCCCGGTGGATCTTTCCTCCTTTGAGTACGCCCTTTTCGGCGACGGCCGCTTCTGGGCCGAAGGCAGGGAAAAAAACGTACTCCACATCCCCGCGGGAAAATCCGAAGAAACCAGACTCTTCTTAACGATGAATTTTATCAACCAGAGACGGGACATGCTGGACAGGGTGATAGACATGGATCTGGTGCGCTACCGTTTTACCGGGGACGTGCTGGTGGATACCGGTGTCGCGTGGCTCCCCCAATTCAGGATGGGCTTTGACAAATCAGGCTATTCGGAAGTATTTGAATAGACTTGGTGAGAGAACCCGGCATTCTCTCATAAGTCTTATGAAGAACCTCGGGGTACCCTGAGGTATCTTCATTTGAGAGGAAATGTATTATACTCTCCCCCGCGAACCGGTGAACGGGTTCTTGGGTCCATACCCGATTCGAAGATCGGTTTACAACTTTTTTAAGAATACTGATTTTAACCGAGGTAAACCCTGGGATATGGACCTCCGCCTTTCAATCAGGGCAACAGCATTTGCTTTTTTACCGCAAAAATCCACTAAAAACTGCGATGTTTCTGAAAAAAATTTCACCGTGAAGGCGAAAAAGTCGAAATTGGAAACGGCAGTACACTGTCGATGCTTGATCTGCCGGTAAGCGCCATAACAAGGCGGTCAAGTCCCATGGCTACGCCGGAACATGGAGGGAATCCTCCGGTTTGTCCCTCCGGGGTGTTTTTGAAGATCTGCCAGTAAGCGGGATCAACGGTGTGGGGTACGAGGGCGGTTTTCCGTTTTACTTCTCCCTCCACGGCAAAGTAACGGCGCACTTCCTCAGGATCGGTTTCTTCAGTATAACAGTTTGCCAGTTCCACGCCGTTGATATAGAGTTCCCAGCGTTCAACGGTGTTACCCGTACTGCTTTTTTTTGCAAGGCAGGGGACAAAGGCCGGGTAGTCCAGTAATGCTATGGGCTGTCCCCCCCGGAGTTTGGGTTCTACGGTGTGGATAAAGATAAGATCGTAAATTTCAGGCGTCCCCAGGCCGGGAGGAATTTCCAGACCCAGACGCCGCCCTTCTTCTTCCATGCCTCCCTTTGCGGCGGTACCGTAAAGGTCGAACCCGGCGTATTCGGCAAAGGCTTCCGCCATGCTGAGCCGCCTGAAGGCCGGGTACGGAAAACCGAGGAAGGCCAGCAGTTCTTCTGTCAACTTGAGGGAGTCCATGTAACCGGCCTCCACAGTATAATACTCAAGCATTGCGAACTCGGGACTGTGGAGGCGGCCTGAAGATTCCCCGTTCCTAAAACAGTGGCAGATCTGGTAGAGACTCTGTCTGTTTTTTGCAAGGAGTTTTTTCATCCAGACTTCCGGAGAGGGGACTAGCCAGTAGGGTTTCTCCTTTTGGCGGCTGCCCGGCGGCATGACGAGCCGGGTTTCAAAAACTTCAAGGCAGGTTTCCGGAATGAGGGACGGAGAGAGGAGGGGAGTATCCACTTCGAGGTAGTTTCTCTCATCAAAAAAAAGGCGGATATTACGGAAGATCCGCGCCCTTTCCCACAGGAGTTCAGCGTCCACAATTCCTCACACATTCTTTCCACTGCCTGCCCCGGTCAAACTCGTTACTGAACATGCCGAAGCTGGCGCAGCCGGGCGAGAGAGCGATGATGTCTCCCGCTGCGGCGTATTCCAGCGCGGTCTTGAGAACGGCGTCCAGGCTGTCGAAGGGGCCCCGGCAGGCAATGCCTGCGCCGTCAAGGAGGCTTTTGAGTTTGGCCGTGGCGGAACCTTCCAACAGTATCACTGTTTTTGTTTTTGCGGCAGCCGGGACAAGGGGGCTAAAGTCAAGGCTTTTGTCCGCACCCCCGGCAATGAGGATGAGGGGGCCTTCACCGGCAAGGGCTTCAATCGCCGCCGCGGCGGCTTCGGGAATGGTAGCGGCAGTATCATTGACAAAGCGTATACCTTCTGTCTCGTGGAAGAATTCCAGCCGGTGTTCGATGCCTCCATAGGAACCAAGAGCCTCCTGTATTCTTTTCGCTTCCATGCCCAGATCGAGGAGGGCCAGGGCGCAGGAGAGAAGGTTGAGCCTCTGGTGGGCGCCGGGGACGTGAAGGCGGGCAGGCAGGACTTCAAGCGCTTCAGCGTCCGCGCTGAGTCTTGCAAGACCCGGAGAATTGCTGTCTGTGAACCATGCGCCGACAAGACTGCCGGGAAGAGGTCTATCCCAATAGGCCAGGCACCTGCCCCGGCTTTCGGCAAAAAAACGTTCCCCCCATTGATCGTTAAAGGCGATGAGAGCGTCCCTTTCATCCTGGGCATGGCCTATTACCCGTTTGTCCGCCGCATAGCTTTCCATGGAATCATACCAATTTTGGTGATCGGGCAGTATGGCGGTGATCAGGGCAATCCGGGGTTTAAGGAGAGGGTTACCCCGCAGATCCCCCAACTGCCAGCTTGAAAGTTCCAGCACCACATCGTCTTCAGCCTGTAATGCATCCAGAAAGCTGAGGGGTGAAACGGTGATGTTACCGCCCAGCCATGTCTTCCCCGCCTTTCTACCCCGGTTCAATGCCCAGTGGAGAGCAGACGCGACGGAAGACTTCCCCTTGGAACCGGTAACCGCTATAAGAGGGGCCGAGGATTCCCGCAGGAACAGGGATATGTCGGTTTCGATCCGTTTAGCTGCCTTGAGGTAGGGGGAATCCGGTTTTACTCCGGGATTTTTTATGACGAGATCGGCTTTTTCAAAATCCGCCTTCTCGTGACGGCCCAGAACATAACGGATGCGGCCCTTCCACTCCGCCCTTCCGGCCTCTTCAAGTTTTTCGATGGAAGGAGCAAGGGTTTTTTCATCCCGGAGATCGGTGATCGTAAGTTCCGCGCCGCGGCGGGCGAGAAAAAGGGCCGATTCAAGCCCTCCGCCATGCAAACCAAGCCCCATTATCAGGGCTTTCATTCCTGAATAATCCGACATAAATCGTATCCGCTTGAAATAGAGGTGTTTCACAGTATAATGGAAAGAATGGAGAATAAATACCGGTATCCCACGAGGAAATCTGATATACCTCTATGAACTGGGCGGCTGCGAACATCATACCTTGAAAAAGATCAAAACCAATGCCGAAAAGATTCGCAGTTACCTCTATCACAGGCTGATGCGCTTTAGGTCCGGACTTTCCTTCCACCCTGCCGGAACCATAACCCGGCTGGTTGAATTTTTCCAGAATATTGGGAAAGATCAGTTCCTCAACCAGATCGCCAGGCTTGCTGCCCAATTTGTCGATCTTCCGATCTGTCTCCTTCATTTTCCGATCGGTTTCTTTCATTTGCAGGGCCGGTTCCTTCATCTTCCGGTCAGTATCGTTGTATAGTTGTCAAGAAGACGAATTACGTTGCGTTGAGTCTAATATCATCTGACTTTAGGAGAAACCAGGCGCCGCCATCTTCTCATTCCTCATAGAATGGGCAGGCGGCGTTCCGGCCCAAGCCCCGCCTCATCCCCCTTCACTGTTTGACCGAACCGCTGGTCATGCCTGAAACAATGTAGCGCTGGCCCAGGATGTACAGCAGGATGATGGGTACCGTACACATAATGATGTTGGCGCTGATCAGGTTCCACTCGTTGAAGTGCTCGCCGAAAAAGTTATAGATGCTCAGGACCATAGGCCACATGCTCCGCCTGCTGAGCATATAAAGGGGTGTAACAAAATCGTTCCAGGCGCCGATGAAATTGAGGACACCGGCAGTCATGGTGGCGGGTTTCAGGAGCGGGAATATGACGGTGAAAAACAGATGGAGGGGACCCGCGCCGTCGATGAGGGCCGCCTCGTCAAGTTCCCGGGGAATGGAATCCACAAAGCCGTAGTATAAAAATACCGCA
>JAITLC010000072.1 GCA_031278095.1 Treponema sp. | reverse complement strand
TAACTCACCTTACGCAGAAGAATAGGAGAAACCACCGACCACACGGAAAAACACGGACTTTTTGATCGAAATTTCCGAATTTTGTCCGTGTTCGTCCGCTGCGTCCGTGGTTAATTCTTGTTTTTGCGTAACATGAGTTATTAAATGCTATCACAACATACGAAAGTAATAATCAGAACAATCAGTCAATGATCTCCGGCAAAGCCGGAAGCTCGAAATTCGTGAACCGCTCAAAGCGGTTGGTTTTGGAATCGCCTAAAGGCTGTTGTTGTTAGTTTTCTTTGAATAATTCCAACTGATCCAGTCGTTTATCTTCTGTTTCCTGTTCCCGGATATACTTTCTGATTGTCTCTTCATCCCTCCCGACTGTTGACACATAATACCCTTTTGTCCGGAAGTTTTGTCCCGTGAAGTTTCGCTTCATCCCAAGATAATTTCAGGCTATCGCTATTGTGCTCTTCCCTTTGATATATCCCACCACTTGGGCTGCCGAGTATTTCGGGGGTATCTTTATCAGCGCATGGACATGGTTCGGGCACAAATGGCCTTTCACTATCTTACTTTCTTTTTGCCGTGCCAACTCATGAAATATTTCTCCCGGATATTCCCTCAACTCTCCGTATAATTTCTTCGGAGATATTTTGATATTCATACCACATGATACGTGCATTCCCATACGCTATGCGTTAAACTCTTTACATCTTGCATTACTGCCTTCTGTCGTTTGAACTCTGGCGGTTCACTGAGAGGAGGTTCATTTTATAATCCAGGAATTGTCAAACTCTTTGAGTCCTCCGGCAAAGCCGGAGGTTTACCTATTTTAGTTATTGAGTAATGTCTTAGATGTTATGTCCTGCTAGAGTTATGATTGCCAGAATCTAAGGCTGTTTAACAGCCTTAGTGGTTAATTTTTTTTCGCTTCCGGCCGCCTCACAAAAACTCCGTCTTTCGGGTAAGGGCCAGGATGGAATCATCGTCCCGGAAAAAAACCAGTTCCACACCACAGGGATATTCAAAGCCCCGCTCATTCCTGGCCCGGCACCAGGCCGCTTCACCGGAGGACAAGTGTATCGTCCGGCCCTCTGGGGGGATCCCCGGCCCTTTGAGGGAAACCGTCTCCGTCGGCTGCTCTCCATCCCCGGTTCCGCCGGCGATGAAAAACAGGGCCGACTTGTGGGGATCCGGATGGGTTCCCTGTTTGACCCGCGCAAGGAAGAGGCGGGTCTCATCCAGGGCCAGAGTCCTGCGGCTTACAAAAACAAAATCCGCTTCTTCAAGGGAAACCCGCGGAGCGCCGGTGAGGAACCGGATCTCTTCCCCGGTTTCTGTATCACCGTCCCAGTAAAAACCTGTTCCCTGATCCAGAAGAGTTACCGCCGGTGCAAGCCAGCGGCCCTGTCCGGCAAATTGGCCGGCATATGGCCGGATGCTCAGAACTCTGCCGGGATTGGCCAGAGCCTCCAGCAGAATACGGAACACTTCCTGGGCGCCGTGAACCATATCAAAGTCGTGCTTGTTTTTCACAGCTCCTTGTCCTCCAGGGACTGAAAAGAAACCCGGGTTTTTCGGATCTCCGCCGCTTCCTGCGCCAGTTCCCTTTGCCGTTGTTCTTCCAGAGCGAGCAGTTCCCCTTCCACCAGGGTAAAGCCCGGAAAACCCCCGGAATGGGCTGCATCCAGTATTGCGGCGTCCCTGGTCTTTTCAAGATCGTCCCCCATCATCACCGCCACTCCCCGGACGCCACCCAGTTCCACCACACAGTGAGCCGCCAGAACTTCTCCCAGATAAAACCGGCTGCGCCGTACCGGCTCCCGAACCTGGAGCAGTACCATGGTTTTTTCCGGCCCCTTGAGCAGCACCGCCTCCCGTCCCTCCGCGGCCTTCTCCGCCAGGGACCGGAGCAGCGCCCCTCCGGCGTAAGCGCAGATCCGGCTCAGGGTTATCTTACCTATCAAACTTTTACCCGCCGTTTAATGTACGTTGACAGAAGTTCAATTCCCAGGGCGAAAACGAATACGATCAGTACCGCCAGCCCGGCCCGTCCAAATTTGTAACTGTTCATGGCAGCCATGATGGTGTACCCCACCCCTCCGGCCCCCACCATGCCGAGGATCGCCGCCTCCTGATAATTTGTCTCGAACCGCAGGGCCGTCCAGGCGATAACGCCTGAAAGGGATGAGGGGAGTACCGCGCTGAAAAACACCTGCACCCGGTTAGCCCCGGCGGCCCGGACCGCATCAATGGCTTCGCCGGGAACTTCCTCAAAAAGCTGGGCGAAGACCATACCGAAAAAGGCAGTGGCATGGAAACTCAATCCCGTGATTCCTGATGCCATACCGAAACCCATGGAGGCCAGCACCAGGAGAACCCATACCGGGGTGGGCACCGCCCGGATAAAGGCGAGAAAACTTTTAATGATCGGGGACAGAGGTTTCCAGGGGCTGATGTTCTCCGCGGCCAAGGCGCCCAGAACGAGACCCAGAACCAGACTGTATATCAGGGCCAGGGCGGCGACAGTAACGGTTTCGGTAAAAGTGAGGAGGGTGAGGGAAAACCGTTCGGTTGAAAAATGAGCCATGTCGAGGAACACCTTGCCCAGCCGGGGAAAGCGCTGGACGAGTTTGAACCATTCCGCATTGAGCAAAGCCAGAGATAACAAGGTCAGCACCGTAAAGGAAATTAAAAATACATGTACCGGCAGATCCCGTTTGATATTAGCCACCGGTATTTTAGGAGGCCGGGGATTTTGCTCATACCGCGCCTGAACCAGATTTTGTTCAAGCAGAAGGTTAAAATTAAATTCATCTAAATACATAGTAACTCCTTTAACACATAATCAATTTTCTCAAATAGGCGGTCAGCAAATTGACGCCGATGATAATAACGGCCACGGCAAGAATCGCTGTGGAAGCCGCCGCATAGTTAAACTGTTTGATGTAGCCCATGAGCAAAAGGCCGATGCCTCCGGCCCCCACCATGCCGAGGATTGTGGAGGCCCGGAGATTCAGTTCCACACAGTAAAGTATCCAGGCGATAAAACCCGGCACGGCGCCGGGCAGCAGGGCCTGTGTGATAATGGACGGCATGGAAGCCCCCGCTGCCAGGAGAGGTTCCATGGTTTCCTCCGCAACTTCGTCCAGAATCTCGATAAAAAACCGGGCGAGGTAACCGGTGGTACCGATGATCAGGGACAGGATCCCTACCACGGTTCCAATGCCGAAGGCCGCAACCAGAATAAAGGCCCATACCAGGGTGGGAATATTCCGCAGTATCGAAGCAAAGGCCCGAACCGCCGAATTGATCAAAACCGAACGGGTTATGGCCGCGGTTCCCAGAAAACTTAAAAAGAGGGCCAGTACCGTCGAAAGCCCCGTAGCGGCTAGCGCCATATACATGGTCTGCATCACCGCCCTGAACAGGGCTCCCAGCCTTCCCGCTGAAGGAGGAACAAAATCGCTTAAAATGAAGTTCCAGAATTCTCTCTGGGAAAGGAGGGCGGCGATAGGATTAAACCGGGTAAAGCCCGTGGAAAGGCCGAAGAGGAGGAGAAGAACGATCAAGAAAACGACCGAGGTTCGGAGGCTTTCCCGGGAGGCCAGACGTAGTTTTCCTGCTGTCTCTCCTTCTTTGACAGTCCCTGTTCCGCGCGGATTCGTCATACGTTCATCTCCTGCCGTTCGGTGCTGATCATGAGTTCCGACATGGGCTTATCGTATATCTTTTCAATCACCGGCCCGGTAAGTTCCGCGGTGGGCCCGTCGTACACGATTTCCCCCTCAAACATGCCGATGATCCGGTCCGCGTATTTCAGGGCCGCGTCAACCTGATGAAGGTTCACGATGCAGGCGATGGTGCGGCGGCGGCAGACATCCCGAATCAGTTCCATCACCACCTGGGCGCTGGCGGGATCCAGGGAGGCGATGGGTTCGTCGCAGAGCAGAACCGACGGTTCCTGCATCAGGGCCCGGACAATTCCCACCCGCTGGCGCTGGCCGCCGGAAAGTTCCCCCGCCCGGTGGTAGAGGAAGTCCCCAAGCCCGGTCTGTTCAAGGATACCGAGGGCCCGCCGCTTGTCCTCTTCGGTATAACGGCCCAGTACACCGTCCAGGGTGTTCATATATCCCAACCTCCCATGCATCACATTTTGCATCACCGTGAGGCGGGCCACGAGATTGTGGTGCTGGAACACCATACCCAGGCGGCGGCGGAGCTTCCTCACCATACCCGGAGGAGCGCCGGTAATTTCTTCCCCTTCGATAAAGATCCGACCCGCCGTGGGGACCACCAGGTGGTTGATACAGCGCAGGAGGGTGGACTTTCCCGCCCCCGAAGGGCCGATAACGCCGATCATCTCCCCCCTCCCCACAGCGAGGTTCAAGTCCCGAACTGCTGGTTTTTCCGACCCCCGGTATATTTTTTTCAGGTCCCATACTTCGACAACCGGTTCCATTTATTTTGGCATCACCTTGGTCATGAGATTCCGGACATAGTCATAGTCCCGGTCAAAGGCTTCCACAAATTCAGGCTTATCCTCAGGGGAGAGGCCGAGCATATACTGGAAGTAGTTGGAATCCTTATACCCCAAAAGGAACTGCTTAACCTTTGCCTTCAAATCCGCAGGCAGATCGTTTCGGATCGCTATGGGGGAAGAGGGGATTTTGGGGGATTCGTGGATCACCCTAAAGTCGCTTTCTTTAACCCGTCCCGCGGCAATTTCCGCGGACAGAATATCAGAGGCCACCGGAGCGGCATCAATGTCCCCGTTGATCACCCCCTGAAGCCCGTTTTGGTGTTTACCGGAAAATGAAACGGAAGAAAAAAACTGTCCGTTAGTGTGGAAGTCCTCGTTTGACATGCCGGGGAAGGCGTTCATCAGTTCCAGGGTCGGCACATAGTTGCCCGATGTGGAGGCGGGGTCTACAAAGGCAAAAGTCTTGTCCCGAAGGTCCTCAAGAGTTTTGATGGGGCTTCCGGCCTTCACAATAATTTTGGAAGTATACCCGGCCCGGCTCTTGTCCCCGAAGATTGCGGGGGTGACTATCGCTTCCGCTCCGGCCCGTTCCGCAGCCTGGACATACGACACCGGGCCGTAATAAACGATGTCCGCATGCTTGGTCCGCATGGCCTCCACCACCGCGTTATAGTCCGCCGCGTTGATCTCCCTTACCTTAATGCCCAGGGCAGCGCCCAGTTCTCTCTGCAGGACGCTCCGGTACTCCACCAGTTCTTCGCTGGCCTCGTTGGGGAGGTAACACATCACCAACTCTTGCGGCCAGAGCGCCGGGGAGGCGGAACCTTTCGCCTGCTGTCCTCCCGCATATAGGCCGCCGCCCGTTCCCACGAGGGCCACAAGAAATACCAGCGCCCCAGTTACCGCATTTTTCAGTTTTAAATTTTTCATCAAACGCTCCTTGTATTTGAGATACCTCCTTTTTACTCTTTGGTTGTTAGCGTTTTGTTATGATTAGGTAAAATTTAGATAAAATGAGGCAGTTTAAAAACTTCAGTTTTTGGAGCTTCTATTCGATAACCGTTACCTTGCAGGCCCGGAAGCGGGGGGCGGCTTCCCTTTTGCTCCGTTCCTCGTCCCCTTCCACGCTGTATTTTACCCTCATGCCTGCCTGGAGTTCTTCATAGTCCCGGTTTGTAACGGTACTGTAATGGAAAAATACGTTATTTTTTTCATCGTCTTTAATAAACCCAAAACCGTTTTTATTGATGCTGAAAATGACGGATTCATATTCCATTGGTTTTTCATCATCCGGAATAAAGGGTAAAATTCCGTTTTTTGAGAATTCGGCATTTTGAAATACAGCATTATTTCTGTCATACACAAACAATTTTTTAATAAAATCGCTGTTATTTTGCTCGATTCTCTGATGCATCTGTACCGGATAGAACACCTCATCAAGAAGCTGCCTGGAAGTTTTTGTCTCAACAATGTCGCCGTTCTCGTTGTGGTAGGTAAAATCCCAGCAGATTAACATAACCTGCGTACCCTGGGTATGCAGTTTCCGTACCAGCGGAACATAGTCTCCGTCTCCGGCAACCAAAACAAGAATATCAAAATGTTTGTAAATGGCAAGCTCATACGCTTCCAAGGCAAGCCATACGTCTATCCCCTTCTCCTGGGGAATATTATTATCGCCGTAACGGAGAGGCAGATAGTGGCTTACAATATTTTCCCGCATAAGAATATCTTCAAAAATGCGTTCACTCTGCACCTTTTCTCCCAGCTCTCTCGCGGAAGACCGGCCCTTAAAATAATGAGCGTCGATAATCTGACACTGGCGCATATCCATATTTGTCAGACTTGCTACTTCGTTCCGTATAAATTCATGGAGACCGCTTATGCTTATCCGTGATTTTTTTTCATGTTCATATTTATAATAATTACTTATCTTATAAAAATAATATCCATCATAAAATATTCCAATTCTCAATATTTCCAATAACTTGTTATTCATTATTCCATTACTCTAGCACAAATGAACGGAGCTGTCAATCCCGCATACCGGGCCCGGCGTTAGGTGTTCCGGCTGCAGCGGAAGACTGGGCCAGCCAGGAACGGCCCCGTTTCAGGGCTGCCCCGGGAAATTTATGATTGATTTCGAGGATTGCCTCTTCAAGCCGTCTCTCCTTTTCTTCCCCATCATCGAACAGCTCGTTCTGGCGAGCGCCCCGCCCGGTTTCAAGGTTCATCAGGCCTGCGCCGATCAGACGTATGCCCCTGCCGGCTCTGTATTTTTTACGGAAGAGGCTCAGAATACATTCATACAGTTCATTCATCGTTGATACGGGACTTGAGAAGGTTTCCCGGACACTTTCCGTGGAAAAATCTTCATAGCGGATCTTTAGGGCAACCGTGCGGCTCTGCCAGTGGAGGTCTAAAAGCCTGAACATAAGGTTCTGACAAATATCAAACAGGGCGGTTTCTATGGCGAACTCATCGTACAGATCGTATGGGAAAGTCCGTTCAGCGCTCATCGAATGACTGCCCCGCTCTTCATCAAAGCTTGCCGCCCCTTCCCCCCTGACGGCACGATACAGGAAATTACCGAATGCATTGCCAAAAATTGCAGTAAGACTGTCAAGCGGAAGGCGGTAAATATCTTCGCCCGTTTTGAAGCCGTGTTTCCTGAACAGCTCCTGTGTTTTTTCTCCCGCTCCCCAGATCTTACCTACAGGAAGGGATCGCATGAACTGTTCTTCCCCGCCGGGCGGAATAATAAAACAGCCGTCCGGCTTGGACATGCCGGAGGCAATCTTTGCAATATACTTGTTGGAGGCAAGTCCGACAGAAAGAGTCAGCCCCGTTTTTTGGCGTACCGTCTCCTTGAGTTTTTTTGCAGCTTCGGCAGGAGGGCCCAGTACGCGTTCGGTGCCGCTGATATCCAAAAACGCCTCATCTATGGAAAGCTGCTGAACGTTAAAAGAAAAATCCGAAAAAATTCCCATAACCACAGCGGATTTTCCCCGGTAACGGGCCATCCTGCCCCGCAGATATATGCCGTCCGGGCAGAGCTTGTAGGCCTGGACAATGGGCATTGAGGAATGGACGCCGAAAACCCTCGCTTCGTAGGAGGCGGTAGACACCACGCTGCGCCGGTCTCCGGGAAGGCCGCCCACAATGACGGGCTTCCCCCGGTATTCCGGATGATCGAGTTGTTCTACCGAGGCAT
This sequence comes from Treponema sp., assembly GCA_031278095.1. Classification (GTDB taxonomy): domain Bacteria; phylum Spirochaetota; class Spirochaetia; order Treponematales; family Breznakiellaceae; genus JAIRNJ01. The sequence goes on along the minus strand of JAITLC010000072.1, from coordinate 17,172 downwards.
AGAATGCGTCAAGGTCTGCATGTATAAAACAGTTCATGTATATCATGATACAGGCTAGCGGCTTTTCTTCAATCCTGTTATGATAAAGTTCCCGCCGCCAGGAACCATGCGAGGGGGCTGCGCCCAACCCCGCCAGATCCGGAAGGAAGCAACGGTAAGCGAGGGTTCCCTGCGCCGTGATCATCCTGGCAGCGGGATTTTTGAACGGTATGGAAACAGCAGTCTCACCCGGCAGCGGGAAATATGAAGTAACAGCCACCAAATACCGGCCGCAGAGCCTTGACGAGCTTGCGGGTCAGGAGTTTGTGGTTTCTACCCTCAAAAATTCCCTGGAATCAGGCAGGATTGCCCATGCATACCTCTTTTCGGGGCCCCGGGGTTGTGGAAAAACCAGCGCCGCCCGTATTCTGGCCCGATCCCTCAACTGTGAAAAGGGTCCTACGGCAAGCCCCTGCGGGGAATGTTCCGCTTGCTCCGAGATCCGGACGGGCACAAGCCTTGATGTTATCGAAATTGACGGGGCCAGTAATACATCGGTTAACGATGTAAGGCAGATCAAGGATGAGGTCCTCTTTCCTCCCAATGCAGGGCGCTACAAGGTCTACATCATCGACGAAGTCCATATGCTCAGCAACAACGCCTTTAATGCCCTGCTCAAAACCATCGAAGAGCCTCCTTCCTACATTGTCTTTATTTTTGCCACTACAGAAATCCACAAGGTGCCGGCTACGATCAAGAGCCGTTGCCAGCAGTTCAACTTCAGGCTGATTCCCATCGAAACGATTCAGGGCCTTCTCAAACAGATCTGCGGCGGCATGGGCATCGAGGCGGAAGAAGAGGCCCTCTTCTGGATTGCCAGAGAAAGCGGCGGGAGCCTGCGGGATGCCTTTACCCTCTTCGATCAGGTAGTTTCCTTTTCGGAAGGGCATATCAAGACCGCCCTTATCCGGGAAAAGCTCGGGCTGCTGGGGCTGGAAAAGCTCAATGCTCTGGCTGAAGCCTGCGCTGCAGGGGATACGTCCAGGGCCTTCAACCTGACCGATGAAGCCCTCTCGGGTGGAATAGCCATTGAACAGTTCATCATAGATCTTGCGGGGTATTACAGGAGTCTTCTCCTCTTAAAGAACGGCGTTACCAGGGAAGCGCTGCTGGGCGCCGGGAAGGAGCGTTTCTCCGTACAGGTTCTGGAGAGCCTTGATTCCATCCGGATTGAGGAAGCCCTCAGGATACTCCTGGACTGTTACCGGGATATCCGCTATACACTTTCCCCGCGCTTTGATCTTGAAACGGCGGTTTCGAGACTCAGCCGTCTCAAGGATTGGATTTCTCCGGCAGAGATGCTGGCTGCCCTTGAAGAAGCCAGGCGGGCGCTTAATGCAGGAGACACGGGTTTTGGGGGAACCCCTCCCGACAGCAATACTGCTGCCAACAGTAATACTGCCGGCGGCCATGCTGCCGCAGGTACAGGAGGCCTGCCCCCTTTAGCTGACGGGGCTTCCGCCGGGCCCCGGAAAACCGAATCCCCCCTGCCGGAAGCTGCAGACGGTGGAGAGATAAGCTTCAACCGCCCCGGAGCATTGACAGAAAGCTTTAAGCGGCTGATGGCTTTCCGGGAAAAGGGCGGTAGTGCGGCAGTGCCGGAATGGGAAAACAGGCGGGAAGAAGCAACCGACGATGAGCCGCCCCTCTGGGATGATGTTGTCGGGCCGGAATCTTCCGCCGGGCAAACCAAAGCGGGCGAAGGCTTTTCGCCGCCAGACAGCGCAGTTTTGCAGCCCGGCTCTCAGGCGGAGTATGCCGTTGAATATGACAGTAATTCTGCCGAATCACAGACAGGGAGAACACAGGCTATACCGCCCCAGGCGGAACGTGTACTCCGCATGTTTGGAGGCACCATAGTTTCAAGGAGAACCGATGAACATTAATCCTTTTGATATTCTTAGCAATGCCCAAAAGCTGAAGGAACAGATGAATGTCTTTCAGGAAAAACTGGCGGATATCAGCGCTACCGGTTCCGTGGGAGGCGGCATGGTAGAGATCGACATCAACGGCAAGATGGAGATCCAGGCGGTAAGAATCGCCCCCGAGGCGGTCAACCCCAATGATATTGAAATGCTCCAGGATCTTGTTGTGGCTGCCTTTAACAGCGCCATGGAAAAAATACGGGAGGAGATCAACAGCGAAATGGGAGCCATGGCAGGCAGCCTTGGTATTCCGGGGAATATTCCCGGTTTTCCGGGAAGCCCATGAACGATGCACGGAATGCTATTGAACGGCTGGTAGCTTTACTGTCAAGGCTGCCCGGCGTCGGAAAGAAAAGCGCCGGCCGCATGGCATACTACATTCTCGACACGGATCCGGCCTATGCCCGCATGCTGGCAGAGGAACTGGCAGGATTCCATGCGGCCATCCGCCGCTGTTCGGTCTGCGGCAGTTTTACCGAAACCGACCCCTGTCCGGTCTGTAGCGATCCCGGCCGCGACAGTTCAATTATCTGCGTGGTGGAAAGGGCTCAGGACGTACGGGTAATCGAAGAATCCTTCGGAAACGGTACTTCTACCGAATTCAGGGGCCTCTTCCATGTACTGGGCGGCCTTATCGCCCCCCTGGATGGTGTCGGCCCGGACAAGCTCTCCATCGGGCAACTCCTTTCCAGAATCCGTTCAGGCGCCGTAAAGGAACTGATCCTCGCCCTTAATCCCACCATTGAAGGGGATACTACAGCTCTCTACTTGCAGAAGATCCTGAAGGATTACCCCGTGGAAGTCAGCCGCCTTGCCTCGGGCCTCCCCGTGGGAGGAGATCTCGAATACGCCGATCGTCTTACCCTCTCCCGGAGTTTCCGCGGCCGGATAAAGGTCTAGGAGGTTGATTAAGGTAAAAAATCAGGTAAGAGAAACTAACCGAGAAGGCGAAAAAGGGATGGAAGACCCGAGCCTTCCTTATTCGTGTTGAGGGGTTTAATACCAAGAGCCCGTTCACCGGTTCGCGGGGGAGCTTTAGGGCGCTTAATAAGGATATTAAACCCCGAATACAAATACCTTATGAGAACAACATACCTCGTCTCTTTAGGGCGGGGTTGTTGATTGGTATGAATCCCGCATACAATCCATACCTTATAGAACGAAGATACCCAAGAGCTTGCTCCTGGGTACTTCATTTTATCCTTCCTTTTTCGTCTTTTTAAGATCTCGACTTTCGGCGAGGGAGGCTGCGATTCATTTTTCTTGATCTTTGCAATCGCCCGTATCATGTATGTAGTCTAATCAGCCTATTAGCGCACGGTGATCTCCAGAGCGGCCCCGGCAAGGCCGGGAGAGGCGGCTTTGAGGACCAGGCGGTCTTTTCCGGTTCCGGCTTGAATGATCGCCGCGGCCTTGCCCGCGAAAAGCCGGCGGACCGGGTAGGCGTCGGCGCTGTGGTCCGCGGGATCGCCGTTGCCAAGGCCCAGAAGTCTGCCGTTCCCGGTTACCTCAAAGGTAACGCTGTTGTCCGCAGTGGGCACGGCGTTTCCCGATCCGTCCAGCACGGAGGCGGAAACCACCGCGGTTCCGCCGGCCCGTAGCCGGGGTTCCGCCCAGCCTTCGGGCGCAAGAACCAGAGCCGCCGGGGCTCCTGCGGTCTTGTGAATCTCCCGAGCCACTTCCTTCCCGTCCCGGTAAGCCACCGCCTCCAGAACTCCCGGCGTATAAGGCAGTTCCCATTCCGTCCAGTCGGAACCACAGGTCTTCCGTCCGGCGGAACGGCCGTTTTCCACGATCTCTGCCTCCTCGCAGTTGGAGAAGACCCGCAACCGCATAAGTTCCCCCTCCCTGCCGGGCCAAGTCCAGTGGGGCATCACGTGGACCATGGGCCGGGTAGTCCAATGGGCCTTGTAGTAATAATAGTAATCCTTGGGAAATCCGCAGGTGTCCATGATGCCGAATTGGGAGCTGATGGCCGGCCAGAGGAAGGGAGAAGGCTCACCCCGGTAGTCGAAACCGGTCCATATAAACACCCCGCCGCTATAGGGGTTGGCGGCATAAAAGCCCAGGGCCTGTTCGGGCCGGGCGGTTCCCCCTGCGCCGAAGGCGTTTGGAATATCCTTGCCGGGAGCCATCATGGAGAACCGGGAACCGAAGTTGTTGTTTTGACATCGTTCCCAATCATCTGCATAGGCGCCCCGGGTAGAAAAATACGAGGCGGTTTCGGAATTCAAATAAGAGGCTTCGGGGTATGCTGCTTTTACCTTGTCCAGGTTATTCCCCATCAGGGGAGACTCGGGATAGTTCAGCCCCAGAATGTCAAAGATGTTAAAGTATTCGGGATTAAGCTCCCCTCCTGGGGGCAGCAGTTCCGCGGACATCACCGGACGGGTTGTATCCAGCCGGCGCAGCTCTCCGACCAGCCGCTGCAACATCCTGGCCGCCTGAGGGCTGCCGCCAATCATCTCCTCGTTGCAGAGGGACCAGAGGACCACGCTGGGGTGGTTGCGGTCCCGCTTAACCATATCCCGCAGGTCCCCAAGGCGCAGTTCGCTGCTTTCCAGGAGGCGGTTCTCGTCTATCACCAGCATACCCAGCCGGTCGCAGATATCCAAGAGCGCGGGATCCGCGGGATGGTGGGCGCTGCGGTAGGCGTTGCTGCCCATCTCCAGGAGTTTTCGTATCTTATACTCCTGGATGTCAGCGGGAAGAGCGGTTCCGATTCCCGCAAAATCCTGATGGATGCAGGTCCCCTTTAGGGGTATCGGCTTGCCGTTGAGGAGTAGGCCTTCGGCGGTATAGGCAGCGGTACGGACACCGAAGGAGGTTTCGTATTGGTCAACCGTAACACCGTTTTCGACAACGGAGGACAGGGCTGTGTATAATACCGGCGTTTCAGGCGACCACAGCCGGGGCTCCGGCAGACTGATCTCCTGGATAAGGGTCAGACTGCCCAGGGGTTCAATGGTGAAGGGGACGGCGGCGCTTCCCGCCTTATTTCCCTGGTCGTCACTAAAAACCGTATCCAGCCGGGCAGACCGGGTTTTGCGGCCCCGGTTTACCAGGGTAGTTTCCGCGATCATCCGGGCGGAGCCCTTCACCAGCTTGTCCAGGTGAATATAGGTCCCCCAGGTATCCACATGGAGGGTATCGGTCTTTACCAGATACACATCCCGGTATATCCCCGCCCCCTCGTACCACCAGCCCTCGTCCCCGGTGGTGGTGTCCGCCCGGACCAGGAGGACATTGTCTCCCTCGTCCCCATAGTTCACCAGGTCCGTAAGGTCAAAGCCAAAGCTGGTGTAGCCGCTGTAATGATCCCCCAGAAAACAGCCGTTAAACCAGACTGAGGCGGAGCGGCACACGCCGTTGAACTCTACCGCTATATGCTTCCCTTCGTCTTCCCGGGCAAGGGAAAAGACCCTGCGGTAGTAGCCCACCCCGTTTTCCTTGGCCCCGGCCATGAAAACACTTTTTTCCGGGGTATATTCCAGTTCCGTCTTCCAGTCGTGGGGCAGATCCACCGCCCGCCAGCCCTTAAGGGAAACCTTGAGATCGCTGCCCAGTAACATCTCCAACAGGGCGTTTTCTTCACCCGCCGGAGCGGGGATCATGCTGAGGAAAAATTTCCCCGCCGGTCCCAGCTTTACCGCTTCCCCCCGTTCTCCCGGAAGGACGCTGGTAAGGCCGCCTAAACCTCCGGATTTCTTAACGGTTTTATGGATGGGCCCCGCCTCGCCGTAGTAAAATTGCCAGCCTGAGTTAAATAAAATCTTTTCCCGCATAATCATGCCTCCTGGGATTTTTTCGCCTCTTCCCGGCGGCGCTGAAGTTCCGCCGTAATCTCCGCGTATTTTTTGTCGTCAAAATCGTTAAAGAGCATGGGAATAATGCCGAGCAGGAATCCAAGTCCGGTAATGATGGTCATGGCGGCATGAAAGACCGTCAGGGTACCGGCGGGCTGAGCCGTGTTCGGCTGATAGTTGACAATAGTAAGCAGCAGGCCGCTTAAACCGCCGCCGATGGCTATACAGATCTTTGCCAGGAAGGTTTGGGTAGAACTGATAAGACCCTCCCGGCGCTGCCCGGTCTTCCACTCCGCATACTCAATAGTGTTGACAATCATGCTGGAAATCAACACCATGACAAAACCGGTGGGAATCGAGGTAAGAAAAAACATAACCAGGGCGGCGGCTACATTTCCATAGCCCACAAAAAAGAAAATAAAATTACTAACCGCGCCCCACAGACAGGCAAAGATAAACATTCCCTTTTGCCCCAATTTTTTGCTCAAGAGGGGGGTTACAACCATACCCAGGAGCATGGCGGGCAGAGAAACCAGGTTGAAAATGGCGACCAATTCCAGGGAACCAATATTGTACTGCACCCAGTAGACAAGCAAATTCATGCGGAGGAAGGCCAGACCGTTGGCGACAAGCATTGAAATAAGAATCAATAAAAGCGGCTTGTTTTGAGAAATAACCTTGACCGCCCCGGAAAAACTGAATTTCTCCGCCGGAGGCGGAATCACATGCTCGCGGACGAGCTTGAATCCGCACAGGTAAAGAACCGCCCCCAGGCAGCCGATCACCAGGGCGGCAATAAAATACCCCCGGGCCATATCGCCGCATCCCAGGGCGGTAACAAGGGGGATGGCGATGATTCCCACAATAAGAGAACTAAGCGTAGTAGTAATGCGGGAAACGCTGTAAATTGTGGTCCGTTTTCCTACATCCTGGGTCATTGCCGCGGGCAGGGTCCAGTAGGGCACATCCACCGCGGTAAAGGCCATGCTCATACACACATAGGTTATGGCCGCATAGACAACTTTTCCGGTCATGGAAAAGCCGGGGGCGCTGAAATTCAGTGTCAGGAAGAACACGATAGGAACGGCCATAAAGAGGAGCCATGGCCGGTAACGTCCCCAGCGGGTACGGGTACGATCCGCAATCACCCCCATCATGGGATCGTTAATTGCATCCCAAATCCGGGTGAGCATCATGATCAGCCCCGCCGCTCCCCCGGCAATGCCAAAAACATCGGTAAAGAAGACCAGCATATAACTGCTCCACAGGCCAAAAATAAGATTCTGACCCACCCCCGCCACGGCATGACCGGCGATTTCCCGGCCCTTAACCATTCCAGTGAAAACACTTTTGTTTTCTTTTTTGTTACCCATGACAAACTCCTATAAAAAAATTGCAGGGGAAACAACCAACGGTCATCCCTTTTTACAGATCATTTTGAGGGTCATTGACGGGGAGATACAATGGCCGGATTCGACCAAAATGAATATCGATCTGGGGTAAAACGATTTTTTTACAGTTCACAGTTCACGGATTCGGAATTTCTCATGGCGCCGGGATTTTTGTTGAATTTTCCGCGGAAGATCTTATAAAAATATCCCGGATCTTCGTAGCCTACCCGGAGGGCGACTTCTTCCACCGGAAGGTCGGTGATTTTTAGGAGTAATGCCGCCTTGTCCAGACGTATACTCCGGAGAAACGCGGAATAGGTCATCCCCATGTGCCGCTTAATAAGCCGGTTAAAGTAGTCCCGGTTATGACCAAAGACAGCGATAAGGTCCTCCATGGTAACATCCGGGTGATGATCTTCCAGGTAGCGGCGGAGTTGTTCAAAAGACCGGTCCCCTGCCGCCGTCCGGCTGTTGGGCTCGACGAAAAGGATGTATTCCAGGGAGAGGAGGGAGAGGAGCCGTTCCACAAGACCGATGACAATATGGGAACTGCCGGCCTCCGGCTTCCGGAGTTCCGCCCGGATCTCTTCAAAAAGGCCGGGTATTCGGGGAGGGACTTCTCCTCCCCTGGGGACAAAGCGGACAAAACAGTACTCCTCGTTTTTGGCGATCATAAAATGTCTGATAAAATCCTCAGGCTCCCTATCGACCAAATCCCGGTGATTCATGGACTTATCAAAAAAAGCGTTGGAGATGTTCAGAAACAGGATCGTCATATTTTTCCGGTATAGATACTCCCCATGGGTGATGTTTTTATTAATGAGGAACATTTCACCCTGATTAAACATATAGTCTCTGCCGGCAATATGCTGTTTGAGATGTCCTTCCGCCACATAACCTAATTCAATAAAGTTGTGGCAGTGCAGAGGGGTAAGAAGGCCCTCCTCAAAAGAGATTCGGTTGTTCCCAAACTGGTGCCGAAGCAGGAAACTACAGAATGCCGAACCAAAGGGAAAACCATCGGCGGTTTTCATGCCGTTCACCGAGATAAGATCCTTGAATTGCCGGGAACCATCGGGGTAGGCGGTAAAAGCTCCCCATAGGTCATCATTCCGGACAACATCGGCGATATTGAGCCAGCTATTCAAAAACAAGAGAACCTCCTGTTTAGACTATTATACCACACAAATTTACAGAAGTAAAAAAGTTACGCAAAATTGACCATCCGCCACCAAAGGCGGCGGCTTTAAAGTTCAGCAAAGAATCGCATGAGGCTGTTCCAAAAACTTTTTTAAAGCAGAGCCGGCTGTATCACTAAGCGCATACGCGGTTCCTAATTCAGCCGTTTGTAACATTCGTCAATAATGGAATTGAGGGATTCAAGTTCAAAGCCCAGGACCGTAAGTTCCTTCCTTTCGTCGCTTTCCGCCCAGTTCATGTACGGATCGGAGTAATGAGTCTCCAGGAAATTGTATACCAGATCCTCTGCATCTTCGCTCAAGGTAAAGAAAATGCCGCGGCCTGAACTGAGCACCTTGCGTATGGCCTGGCGGACATGGGTAAGAAAACGATCCTGGTACAAATCGTAGGAACGACCCGAAAGCTCCCTAAGCCTGTCCGAAACTGAAGAACCCGCAGGCCGTATGGGAACTTCAGGGCTGCGCCGGATTTTGCGGCGGGGCGGTTTATCGGGCTTGGCCTCTGCCGCAGCATGAGAGATCCCTGTCCGGGATTCGGGGGGATTCTGCCGGGGCGGTTCAGAAGACGGCGTATTGGCAGCTTTGACCGGCTTTGGAGGCGGAGATACCTCCACGGCAGCCGGTTTCACAATGACTGGTTGCGCAGGAACATTTTGCCCGGACGGTGTGGCAGGCAGCGATTTCGGCTGTACAGGCAAAACCGGCTTTACGGCCGCAACAGGTTTCGCAGACAGGGCCGGTTTCGAAGGCGGTATTGCTGCAAACGTTTTATCCGGCCTTACGGGGGCAATCTTGGTCTTCCCGGCCAAGGAGGTCTTTACGGGGGCAATCTTCAGTTTCCTTGCGGATCCTGTTTCCCTCTGCCCGCTCCCAATTGCAGTCCGGGGGGAAGCTCCGCTTCGCCGCAGTCCGGCAGCGCCTTCCGAAGACCGGGCCGGCGCGGAAGGGGCCCCTTTCGGTGACGGTGAAGCCGTCTGCATGGAAACCCGCAAGGCTTCTGTGCCGCCTGAAGCAGGGGCAGGCAACGCCCGTACCCTCCCGGCATTTTCCAAAGCATATTTGAGACTGTTCCAGCTGCGCTGCAGGTAACGGTCACCCTGGATTGAATAGTAGTAACCGGTCGTCAAGGAGGAAAGCACCGAAGCGAGAATCTCGTCATCCCTCTGTTTGGCGGCCCTTCCCCGCCGAATGGCGAGAAATACGTCGTAATTCTTCTTTCCAAACTTACGGGAATAGAGGAAAAGTATCCGTTCAAAAGCCGAATCATTGACTAAATTCCAGTATTTGAAACAGAAAGCCAGGGTCTGGTCTTCCAGGCTGGAAAACCGGGGCGGAATTTCGATGCGTGCAAGGTCTGCCGGAGAAAAAACCACTCTGGAAAAGTCGATAACCGGGCCGGAAAAGCCGTAAAGTTTCTGTCTGCGGTAGCTTTCCCAGTCTTCCTTCACCAGACTCCGCCGTATCCGCTCTTCTTCCCTGAGCCTGAGCTTCTCCTGCCTGCGTCTTGCGCCTTCAACCACCGAAAGAGACTGGTTAAGGTAGGATCGGATCAATTCCGAAGCGCGAAAAATCGATTTTTGATGGAATTCCAGGGCATCGGCATAGCGGGAAAAACGATCCATCCCCTCAACCGCCTCGTAACGTTCTTTGGGCAACAGGGCCAGAATATCCTCCGCGGTTTTTATCGTTGAATAAATGTCCCTGGGATTATAGGTCTCAATTTTTTTGGCAATATAACCCAGAACAGCCCGTATCCGTTCCAGGGAGCGGGCCGCAAGAGCCCTGTATCCTGCATCGAGCAATGAACGGAAAGAAGAACTGTGCTTACGGTAACTCCTCATCAGTTCGGTACGGAAAAGCGGATCCGGGTACCGGGGAATGATCCGGTTTTGAAAGATAAACAGTGCATCCTGAGACTGACCGATACCCCTCAGGTAGAAATACCGTTCTATATCGGGATCGTGATCCCGTGAAAGATTGGGATACTCAAGACGGAATAATTCATCCTGGATTTCAGTAATATTCATCATAAACATTTTATAAAAAATAGCCATGGGTTTCAACATTAGGGAAACGCTGGTTAAATGACGCCAATTCGAAGATTGGTTTACAACTTTTTGAATACATTGAAAACTGTAGAACTTCCGGATAAAATAAGGCATGAATATGATGAAAAAACCTTTGGCCGCAGGTCTTGGCGGTCTCCTGCTTACTGTGATGGTGGAAACCGCTCTGGGAGCCCCCAATGACATCGTCCTGGGAAACGGACTTTTTGCCCGGATCAGCACTTCCCGGGGGAATATTGTGGTACGTCTGGAATTCCAGAAGACTCCGCTTACGGTTTGCAATTTTGTAGCCCTGGCGGAAGGCAAACTGAACAATACCAAGGGCAAACCCTTCTACGACGGCCTGAGCTTCCACCGGGTAATTTCCCGGGTCAATGGTGACGCCGAGGATTTTATGATTCAGGGTGGAGATCCTTTGGGAAACGGCAGCGGCGGGCCGGGTTACCGCTTTCCTGACGAGTTTGACTCCAGCCTGAGGCATACAGGGCCCGGAACACTGTCCATGGCCAATGCCGGGCCTGATACCAACGGGAGCCAGTTCTTCATTACCCTTGTGGCTACTCCCTGGCTGAATGACCGCCATACGGTCTTCGGCAAGGTAGTTGAAGGTCAAAATGTGGTCAACGCCATCAAACAAGGCGATAAAATCAACAAAGTTACGATTATTCGTAACGGATCCGCCGCCCAGGCATTCAAGGCGGATCAGGCTGCCTTTGACAGCCTTGTTGCCCAGGTAAAGGCCGGCAATGCCGCCAAAGCAAAGGCAAAACGGGATGCGGTCATCGCTGAAATTAACCGGAAGTATCCTAATACGACACAAACCCCCTCAGGGCTGCGTTACATCATCCAGAAACAGGGCCGCGGCGACAAACCGCAGAAGGGTAAGAATGTTTCGGTAAACTACAAGGGCATGTTTCTCTCCGGTGAGGTTTTTGATGAATCCGCTGTTCGTGGGGGGCCCATAGAGTTTCCCGCGGGAACAGGCAGGGTAATTCCTGGCTGGGATGAGGCGGTACTGGACATGAAGATTGGAGAAAAACGTCTCGTGGTGATTCCGCCGGAACTTGCCTACGGAGATCGGGATGCGGGTCCAATTCCGGCAAACAGTTTTCTCGTGTTCGAAATGGAGCTCGTAAGGGTAAAATGAGTTTGTCCCTGGGACAAACTCCTGGGATTAAAGCCCGATTTCTTCGGGCTTTAATCCCAGGCAAGGTGATACTGTTCGTTGCGTAATTCAAAGAACGCTTTCGCACCGGGGCTGAGACGAATCCTCTTATCTGAATATACAAAAATAGCCTCTGTGCCGGGGAGGGAGGCGAGAAGGGCTTCGGCTTTCCCTCGGCCTAGGGCGAAAAGAGCCGTGGAAAGTGCGTCGGCATCAATGGATCTCTCCGCAATAACCGTTACCGAAAGAAAGCCGTTTTCCACGGGCATGCCGTCTTTAGTGGAAAGGATATGATGGTAACGCCTCTCCCCCTCTTCAAAGAACCGTTCATAAACCCCGGAAGTGACCACACTCCGGTCAACTACCTTGAGGATTCCCAGATAATCTCCCCGTGATCCCAGAGGATCCTGGATACCGACACGCCAGGGCTCAAGGGATTTGCCCGCACCCTTTCTCCCTCCCAGGGCATAGATATTCCCGCCAAGGTCTATGATGCAGCGTTTTATTCCGTCTTCCCGGCAGAGCCGCACCAGTTCATCCGCCGCATAACCCTTGACCATGCTTCCCAGATCCAGGGCCATGCCCTGCCGCTTCAATGATACGCCCTCTTCACCAATAATAAGTTCCCTGTAATCTGTCAGGGACAGGGCCGCATCAATGTCGGCGGTCGGAGGAATATGAGCCCTTTCGGTACCTATGCCCCAGAGTAAAACCAGCGGGCCTACGGTTGGATCAAGGGCGCCTCCGGAAATTTCAGCATAATGGAAGGATGCTTCCAAAACCGTCTTCAATTCCGGAGAAACAACAACCCTGCCCATTCCTGCACGGCGGTTAACTCCACTCAGCTCCGAATGGTCAAGATTAACGCTGAAAATCTTTTCCAGTTCCCTCAGCCGCCGGAAAAGCCGTTCGTAGCGTTTGGGAGTTCCACGGGAAAAAAGATTTATGCTGCATACCGTTCCCAGTACAAATTCGCTTTGGGGCGGCATAGTCCTTCCGCAGGCGGAATATGCAAGAAGAGAGAGAATCAGCGCGGTGTTTCGGAGAGACAGGGCATACACCCGCCCGCAAATCAGCATTTTCATGGCGTGACTATTATAGCGGACGGAACAAAAGCTTGTCATGACTCCTATACTCGATTATTATAAAATCATGAGCGAATCAGAGCTTCTGGGGAAAAAAATATTTTTCCTCTATCCTTCTCCGGTGGTTCAAAACCAGATCTCCGCAGAACTTATCCAGCAGGAATTTGAAGTATATACCGTCAAAAACTACGGCTCCATGCGGAAGATTCTGAAAAAGTACCCTAAATCCATTGTTTTTATAGATATTGCCGAAGGTATGTCGGAACGGGAATGGGAAGCATGGATCAAGGGCCTTATGGCCGACAGGGAGATAAACCTTGAAGGCATCGGTATTCTTACAGGAAACGATGATGAAAATCTGGTACGCAAATACGTCAATATCATCCGGGTTAAATGCGGCTATACGATCATAAAATCAGACCTTAACGCTACTATCGGGAAGGTGCTGGAAGTTCTCAAGGCCGTGGATGCCAGGGGACGCCGGAAGTATATCCGGGTTACCACGGAGCAGGATACCAGCGCTACCGTCAATCTCCCAATGCATGGTCTCTTTGTCAACGGAGTTATCAAGGATATAAGCGTTGTGGGTTTCTCCTGCGCCTTTACCAGTGATCCCGGTCTTGTCAAAAATGCCCTCATCAAGGATATTCAGGTAAAGTTGCAGACTTCGATCCTCAAGGTGGAAGGTATTATTTTCGGTTCCCGCATGGACGGCGCCGCAAAAGTCTATGTCATCCTCTTTACCCAGCGTATCGATCCCGCGGTACGGGTAAAGATCCGCAAGTATATTCAGAGTAATCTGCAGGCAAAAATGGATGCGGAACTGGAAGCCATGTGAGAGGGCAGGCGGAACCATGCCCGGGTTCTTCATTTCTTCAAGCGGCAGCGGCTGCAGCCGATAATATGAACATGGCTGCGGCGGGGACGATCAAACATCCGCGCAACCAGGATTTCATTATCACGGAGCCGGCTTCCGCAAACCGGACAGGATCGAAGACGGTCTCCGTTAAGGCAGTGATTGCAGCCTGAAATATACATAAGCCGGTCTTTTCCGGTAAAAGATGGAAAGGCGACGGATTTTACCAGTTCCCCCGGAGAGAGCAGTGCGGAACATACCGGACAGGTCTGGGGGGCACCGGGCGTGCCTTCTCCTCTCGGCCGGCGGCGTCTTTTCTTTTTTTCAAATCCGAAAAAAATGCTTTGCGGGCTGAAATAGAGAGTATAACCAAACCAGAGCAGCACGAGACCGATCAAAACAAATATAAAAATCTGAATAAGGCCTCTCAAATTTCCGGTGCTCCTCATCTTCCGTAAGAGTATTTCGAATACTCAAAAAAATAAGTATACTAAAACTCGTGGGTATTCTCTATATTATCGGCACTCCTATTGGGAATCTCGGCGATTTAAGCTTCCGGGCGGTGGAAACCCTCAAAACAGTGAATCTCGTTGCCTGCGAAGATACCCGGAGAACGGCAAAACTCTTAAACCACTTCGGAATCAATGTCCGGCTTGTCTCCTGCCGTTCCCAAAACGAAAAATTTGCCGCGGAAAAGCTTGTAAAACTCCTTGACGAAGGGAAAATCATAGCCTATGCCAGCGATGCGGGTACACCTGCCCTCAGCGACCCCGGCGCTCTTCTCTCCCGGCTGGCTGCCGAAGCAGGACACCAGGTTATCCCGGTTCCGGGGCCTTCAGCCTTTGCCTCTCTTCTCAGTGTAGCCGGAGCCATGGATAAAACCGTCATTTTTGAAGGTTTTTTGTCCCCAAAACAGGGAAAACGCAGGACAAGGCTGAAGGAACTGCTTGAAACCGGGGCCGCCTTTGTTATTTACGAATCTCCCTTCAGAATTCTCAAGCTTTTCGAAGATCTGGCCGAATTTGATAGCGAAAGATATGTTTGCGTGGGCCGGGAAATGACCAAGATTCACGAAGAGTATTTACGGGGAACCGTTTCTCTGATATATTCAAATTTAGTGCAGAAAAGTGAACAAAAAGGAGAATTTTCGGTCTTTGTATCTGGCAAGAAAGATAAGACGGTGGTAAACTAATAATACAAAGTGCCGATAATTATTACAGGTAGGATACGAAGATGACAATCGACAGGATAGGCGGTATAGACCCCATTCAGCCCGGCAAAAAGCCGAACCGGAGTGATTCCGTAAAGGAAAACGGTAACGAAGACATCATCAGCATCTCTCCCGCGGCCCGGGAAAAAGCGGAATTGTATCGCATAAGAGAACTTGCTATAGCTGCCCCGGATATTCGGGAAGAACGTATCGCGGAACTTCGGGAAAAGATCAATGATCCCGCCTATATTAATGACCGGCTCCTCGGAGAAACGGCGGACAGGATACTGGAAGCCCTGCTGGGTACATAAGAAGATAGAGGTTATAAACAGGGCGGAACCTGGGGGCAGAAGGCCCTGAGGGTTCCGCCTTTTTTTTGGGACGGTTTATATGGATGTTTCGTTCAGACTGGATCCGGAAATACTCATCGGGTTGGATACGATCAACAGGGCAGGGACAATCTGCTCCCGCTATGGCGGCAGAGTCCTGATAACGACCGAACCGGTGCTCTACGAAAACCGGAGTATCGAGAGGCTAAAAACAGTTCTGGAAGATTCCGGGGTCGAAGCCATTATTTTTGACGAGATTCCTGCACAGGCAACTGCGGATGTGGCGGAAGCCGCCGCGAGCCTCGCCAGGGGAGCTCGCTGTTCGGCAATTATCGGATTTGGGGGCCTTAAAACCCAGTCGATATCCCGTTTGGCCGCTATAATTGCCCACTCAAATCTGGAAATTTTTGAACTTTTGGACGGCCGCAAACCGGAAGAAAATTTTATCCCCTTTATTTCCATTCCCACTACAGGCCGGGATCCTTTTCTCTTTGCCGGCTACTTTGTCACCGTGGATCCCCGCGATCGTTCGGTAAAGTGCATAAAGTCCCCTCCCCGGCTCTGCGCGGCGGCAATCATAGACGGCAGCCTCTCCGAATCCCTTTCGGATAAATTCTCCGCCACAACAGCTTTCGACGGGTTTTGTGCGGCCATTGAATCCTACTGTTCTTCAAAATCGAGCTTCCTCTCCGATGCCATGCTGGAACAGGCAATCTATATCTATTCCCAGATGATGACTTCCTATGCGGAAAATCAGACCAGTTTCGACCTTATAGGCGGTTCTACTAATGCAGGCTTCCTCATGGCCCTGGGAGCTTCGGTAAGCGCTCCGGGTATCGGTACTGCCTTGGCCTATGCCCTGAACGGCCGCTTTCCGGTGGCCAAATCCTGGGCTTCCACGGTACTTTTACCCTATATTCTGGAAAAACTGATCGTTGCCCGGCCGGAAAAACTGGCCCGTATCGCAGGTATCATGGGGGAACCGGTGGAAGGCGCATCTATAGCGGACAGCGCCGCCATGGTCGTAGACACCATCCGCCGCCGCATGGGCGTTTTGCGGGTTCCGGCCCGGCTCAAGGAATTCAACCTTTCGCTGGATCGTCTGGTACCGGTAGCGGAATCCGCCAGAGCCCTGGAATTTGTCGCCTTTTCACCCTGGACTGTCGCCGCAGAGGACGCATTCGATCTCCTGAAACAGGCCTTCTAGTCAGTGTTTCCCGCCTTAAAATGATACCGCTCTCCAAACTTGAAAAACTTCCCCGGCGTCTGCGATTGCGGAAGATCTGTAAAATTTTTGCAGAGACGGAAAACAGGATGGCTCTTTCCTCCGCTGAACGCTTCTATCTGGCGGATATTCTTAAACTGCTCATTGCCGGTGAAAACTTCTCCGTTACTGTCCGGGAGACCCTTGAAAGTGCCCGCAAAATCCTTGGCTCTGCACTTACCGAAGAAACAGATGCCGGAAGCTCTTCGCCGGAACAGTCTGTAGTCCTTCACAGGGCTGTCAATACGGTACGCCATGTCCTTTTACGTGAAACCGGAAGAAGCCCTGCAGACTGGGACTTTACCGATCCGAAAGGAGTGCCGGATCCCGCTACGAGACAGCTTTTTCCGGGCATGACTGTCTATCTTGAAGATATCCGTTCTCCCTTCAATGTGGGAGCTATGTTCCGTAGCGCAGAGTCTTTCGGAGCGGAAAAAATCATCCTTTCGCCGCTTTGCGCCGACCCCCGCCACCCCCGTGCCCCGCGGACAGCAATGGGCTGTGTGGAGATTCTGTCCTATGAGAGAATGAGCATTGAGGAGCTGAAAAACCTATCATTACCCTGTTTTGCCCTGGAAACCGGAGGAACACTTTTGCAGAACTTTATTTTTCCTGAAAAGGCGGTGATGCTTTCCGGATCCGAAGAACTGGGGCTGAGTCCCGAGGCCCTTGCTCTGGCAGATACGTCTCTTGGAAGACTCAGCATCCCGCTTTACGGGGCAAAGGGAAGTCTCAATGTATCGGTGGCTTTCGGGATAGCGATGCAGGCCTGGGCTGCTAAGGAAGCGCTGATTTATTCAATCGAGAATAAATCAGCGCTGCTTTAATGCGGTATGT
>JAITLC010000056.1 GCA_031278095.1 Treponema sp. | reverse complement strand
AACTACGAAAAAAACAGCGGGAATCCCTTTATGCCGTCCTACGACAGGCTTACGCTCAACCATGAATTCCTGTGGCGTTATACGGCGAGCCGCGATTTTGTCGCCGGCGACTATCTCTGGACAGGCATTGATTATCTCGGCGAAACACGCTGGCCGGCGCACGGCGCGGGAAGCGGCCCTATCGATACGGCCGGTTTTCCCAAGGATACCTTCTACTATTTCCGCAGCATTTGGAACAGGGACGATACGACTCTGCATATCTGCCCGCACTGGAACTGGACCGGCCATGAAGGGGAGTTTATCACTGTTATCGGCTATACCGACTGCGACGAGGTGAGTCTTTACCTGAACGGATGCCTTATCGGTACGAAGGGCTACGATTGCCCGAATGTGGGCCATGCCGGCGCGTGGAATATCCTGGCCCGGAATACGAGGCCGACGACTCACGATCTCCACCTTTCATGGGATGTCCCCTTTAAAGCGGGTGAGCTTCGCGCGGTGGGCTATAAAGACGGCCGGGCGGTGATAGAGCGTGTTGTTAAAACAACCGGAATTCCGGGGCGGATTCAGGTACAGGCGGATACGGAGGCGCTTCCCCTATACGGCATTGCCCACATAGAAATCGGCGTGTTGGACAATGAGGGAATACCGGTACCAACGGCGGATACCTTGATAAAAGCGCGTGTGGAAGGCGGGGACGGTTCCGTTGTTTTGCTGGGCCTTGATAACGGGAACCTGGTTGACAACACATTGTTTGGTTCCGGCGCCCGTGTGGCCGAACGCCGCCTTTTTGCGGGTAGACTTCTCTGCGTTATACGGGGCATTGAAAAAGGCGCGGCGAAGCTCGTCCTTTCCGCTGATGCTATGGAGGATGAGGCGATCACATTCACGATAGGGTAATGTCAAAGGAGCCCTGGATGAAAGAAGAGAAAACTTTTGCCCGAAAACTCTATGAAAACCGGATTATGTGGTTCATGCTCGTGCCAAGCATAGCCTTTGTAATCATTTTTTCGTATGTCCCTATGGGCGGGATCATTGTCGCGTTCAAAGAATATAAAACTCAGCTTGGCATATTCGGCAGCCCCTGGGCGGGTTTAAAAAACTTTACCTACATGATCGTCTCAAACAAGCTCTGGCCCCTGACTTTTCATACTTTGGCTTTCAATTTTACGTTTATCTCGCTCGGGATGATATGCGAAGTTGGTTTCGCGATTATTATCAGTGAGCTGCCCCTTAAAGGATTCAAAAAAACCCTGCAGTCAATGACGTTTCTTCCCTTTTTTATATCATGGGTCGTTATAGCCGCCATCATCCTGAGCATCTTTGGCTACGAAACCGGCGTTGTCAATACGGTGCTGGCTCAGCTTGGAATGCAGGGGATAAATATCTATGGAGATCCTTCAAAATTCCCCATATTCCTTGTGATAGTACGACTGTGGAAACAGACCGGATACGGTACCATTATTTACCTGGCCTCCATAACCGGAATGGATCAGGAGATGCTTGAAGCGGCGGAAATCGACGGAGCGAATATCTGGCAGCGTATATGGCATATTACTATCGCGTACCTGCGCCCAACGATGGTGATCATGCTCCTCCTCGCTATCGGTCAGATATTCCGGGGTGATTTTGGCATGTTCTATCAGATCACCGGAAGATCGCAGCTTTTGATCGAAGCTACCGATATTATTGATACCTTTGTCTACCGTTCCATGGTGAATTCCCCAAACATGGGTATGGCCGCCGCAGCCGGGCTTTATCAGAGTATGCTGTGTTTTATTACTGTCGTTCTGGCCAATTTCGCTGTAAAGAAGATTGAGCCCGATTATACTTTATTTTAGGAGATCTGTGAACATGAGCGCGATAATTACCGCCGGAAAACAAAAGATTACCGCCGACCGGATCGGTTTTTATATCGTGGGTTATATTCTGCTCTTTGCTTTCGCTTTTATATGCCTTGTCCCCTTTTACCTGACACTGGTGAATTCCTTTGTTGATGAAGGCTCCATTATCCGGGAAGGGTATTATTTTTATCCCAGGAATTTCTCTCTTGAAGGTTATGGCATGCTATTAAAGAACCCCGACCACATCGTCAACTCCTATAAAATCACTGTCTTTGTAACGGCTGTTGGCACTTTCGCCGCCTTGTTCCTGGTGACAATGGCCGGTTTTGTTCTGAGCCGGCGGGATTTCTATTACCACAACCCGGTGAGTTTTTTCTTTTATTTTACGACACTTTTTAACGGCGGTCTTGTACCGTACTATATTCTTTGTACAAGAACTCTGCACTTTACCAATAATATTGTCGCATTGATAATACCAAGTCTGTTTTCGGTCTGGAATATGATCATTACAAAAAACTATTTTAAGTCGATTCCGTTTGAAATTGTCGAATCGGCGAAGATAGACGGGGCTAATGATTTTACGGTCTATCTCCGGCTTATGCTGCCAATTTGTACGCCGCTTCTTGCGACAATAGGCCTGTTTACCGCGCTGGCGTACTGGAACGACTGGTATAACTGTATGCTCTTCATCAATACCCGCCGGCAGGATTTATACACGCTGCAATATTACCTGCAAAATCTGCTCAACAGCGCACAGGCAATGCAGCGTATCGCCGAAAAATCGGGTCTGCCACTGGTCACGGTGCCAATGGAAAGCATGAAGATGGCGATGACGGTTGTCGCTACCGGGCCCATGCTTATGGCATATCCGTTTGTGCAGAAATACTTCGTTAAGGGATTAACGATAGGATCTGTCAAGGGGTAGCGGTGGATAATTCGAGTTAGACACTAATTCATTCGGGATGTAAACACTGCAAAAGTGTACATTAAATATATTTTTTTGGAGGTAGTAAAGATGAAAAAGATGGTAATGATTGTATTGGCCTGTCTGATCGCCGTCTCCGCCTTTGCCGGCGGCAGTAAGGCCCCGGGAGCATCCCCGGCCGGCGGGTTTAAAGCTGCGGGGATCTATGAAAAATATGATCTTACCCAGTCCAAAACGATTTATGTTTATATGGTGGGTGATCCCGCCAAAGACATAGATGAAATTATGGGCATGGCTAACAATCAGTATTTCAAACCCCTGCTCAATACGGAAGTAATACTGACCTTTATTTCCTGGGCGGAACTCGCCGATAAGTATCCCCTCGTCCTCGCGTCAGGTGAAGATGTAGACATTATCCATGCGGCGCCCTGGAACAACTATGAACAGGAAGCGGCAAAGGGATCCTTCCGTGCGCTCACCGACCAGTTTATTCAGGAATGGATGCCGGCGACCTGGGTTTCCCAGCCAAGAATTTCCTGGTATCAGGCGCGGAGCGGCGGAAAGGTGTATGCCGTTCCCGCCGCCGACATTAATGTGGAATACAAGTTCCCCGTTATACGTGACGATCTTCGTACCAAGTACAGCCTGCCTGAGCTCAAGAATTGGAATGATCTCCGCAATTATGTTTACACGATCGCATCCAGGGAAACCGGTATTCAGGCTTACGCCGCCCCGGCCAGTACTATAGAGCTAATGTGGACTTATCTGGAAGCGCAGAATGTAAAATGGTCTTCAGGCCCCATTTACTATGTATGGGACATGGGCAACAAAAAGGAAGCCAGGCCTGACGATCTTTATTTTCTCTATAACAGTCCCTGGTATAAACAATACGCTCTGGAAATGGCTGATTGGGCGGCTCACAATGTATGGAGCAGGAATGTGATGAACAATACCATTCCCCAGCGGGACAGCTTCGTACAGGGCAGGAGCGCTTCGATGTATTGGAACGGTTCGGTGTTTGACGCGGGCAAGGAAATGGCCGGGAACGGTGTGGGTACGCCCGGTTATTACGATCTTTCTCCGGCAACGCCTACCAGCGCGGAAGTGTACAGTAATAATATGTTTGCCATTACCAGTGCTTCGAAGAACGCCGAACGTGCGGCCCTTGTTCTTGATCTTATGAAGAACAATCTCCAATTGCAAAATTTGCTTATGGCCGGAGTCGAAGGGCGGCACTATATCTTGACAGGGGCAAATGAAGCTATTGATGGTCCTGAGGCGGCGGATTATCCCTGGGATAACTGGACATGGGCCCTGCGTAATCCCAAACGGATCGGGAGAGCCTATTCCCCCGATACGGATCCCCGGCGTATAGAAATGGAAAACGCCTTTACCGCGAAACTTTGGGAGCCCCTGATGGACGGTTTTCGGGTTGATTCCACCACTTTCAGCACTGAGTGGACCGTCATCTCATCGCTGATTGAAGAATATAACAACAGTTTCCAGTGCGGCGTCTTTGGCAGTCAAACAAGCGCAAAGTACGATGAATTTACCGCCAAGCTTAAAGCCGCCGGTATTGACAAAGTGACACAGGCCTTCAAGGCCCAATACACCGCCTTCCTGGCCGAGGTTCAGTCTAATTAGAGTTTGCCCATAATGTAGACACATTATTGACAGATTACCTTAAAACGATCTGTCCACAAAGTAACCGACTTTGTGGACAGACACCGGATACAATAAAAGCGTTGATCCCGCAAAGGCCGTTGTCCGTCAGGAGGGGAGAATGGGTAAACCTTTACGCGCCGCGGATATTGCCTTAAATGGCAGCAGCCCTGTAATATTTGCCATAGGGCTGTTTTTAACTTGTGCTGCCGGTTAAGCCGGCGTCAGCCGCCGCTCTCATCAACAAGCTGCCGCATCACCTCCTCGGATAGATTCTTTTCGGTTATTTCAGGCAGGGAAATTCCCTCCTGCTGGCGGTATTTGCCGGGGCTGGAGCCTGTGTACGACTTGAAGATTTTGGAAAACCAGCCCCGATCTTCAAACCCGCAGTTACAGGATATGTCGCAGAGGGGAAGATCTGTTTCCAGCAGCAGTTTTCCTGCTTTTTCCACCCGCAGACGGTTTAGATAGCTTGATAAGTTTTCTCCCATCTCTTCCTTGAAGATCGTACTAAAGTAGGGGGCGGAAAGGCCTGAAACACCGGCAATTTCCCTGAGGCTTATCTTGCGGGTATAGTTTTCCCATATATACTGCTCCGCACGCTTGAGGGCCGAGACATGCTGAACTCCCTGAAAGGAGAATACCCTGGAGGACATTTCTTCAATTATGGAGTACATAATATCCGTCAATGTATTCATGTCGTCTGCTTCCTGAATTTTTCTGATATAGTTTGTACTTATTTCCAGAAGTAACTGCTTGTTCAATCCTGTGTTAATATCGGATCGTGACAGAATTACTACCAGTTCAATGGCCTGTAGCTGGATAAAACGGTAATTTCCTGTGTTTCTCAGGCTTAGTTCCGCCAAAAGCTCGTTAAGGATAGCGAGGGCATTTTCCCGGTTTCCGTTACGCAGGCTTGCAAGGAGCTTCCTTTCCCTGTTCAGGGGATAGGATTGGATGTTTATCCCGGAATTATTCCGGAATTCGTCCATTTTCTTTTGTAGCGCTTTTTGCTGTTCTGTTCTGCGTTTTAAGGTGTCGAAATAGGCGCTGCTTTTATGGGACACGGATTTTGCACAGAGCAGCAGCATCTCTGCCAGCGCCTTTATTTTTTTGGTGTCTCCCTGGGGAAAAGAGGTAATCAGTTTTCTGAATTCATTTTCAGGCATACCGTTCATAAGGGCAAGCCGTGTGTCTTCCTGTATATTGCTCTCTCCCAAAACCCCAGCTCCCAGAAGGGCGCCGATAAATTTACCTTTGGAATATACCGGGCTGACCCAGAAGGCGAATCCCAGTTCACACATATAGATGTATGATCCCTCAAGCCGATCCGATTTTTTCATCCCGTCAATATGCAGTTCACTGCAGGGATTCGAACGGAAATCATCAGGACTTTTTATATGTGTTTTGGCCCGGTATTTGGTACAATGCATACACATGCTGCGATCGGAAGTGATACTGCACATGCTTTCCGGAATGGGAAGGTAGTTTTCATCATGAACCGATACCATGGCCCCGGTTGCCCGGGTGTATATGGTTAATGTTTTTGCGGCCTTCTGAAGAACCGGGTTAGTTTTTTTGTTCACCCGCCTTTCCGTGCTGCTTTTTTGAACTTTGCCTGTCATTTTTCAATCCTTTTTTAACAGAGTTGTCCGGAAATTTCAGTTTTCCGGACAGGCTCGGTGATTTTGAAAATACAGATACGGCGATCTCCTTTGATGATTGGAAGATCCCCGGTATTTTCCGGGAGTCATTCCCATGCATCCCTTGAAAATTTTGGAAAACCAGCTCTGATCCTTGAATCCGCAGGTATTACAGATCTCATTTATGGACATGGAACTTTCCAGCAAAAGTACTGCGGCCTTTTCGGAACGCAGGCGGTTAATATAATTGCACAGACATTCTCCCATCTCTTCCTTGAAGATCGTACTGAAGTAGGGCGCCGAAAGTCTCGATACTCCGGCAATTTCATCAAGGCTTAGTTTTCTGTGACGGTTATCCCAAATAAAATGTTCCGCCTTCTTCAGGGCCGACGCATGACGGATTCCCCGGAAGGAGAAGAGCTGCGGCCCTATTTCGGCAATCAGGGCGGAGAGAATGTCCAGCAGTTCTTCCCGGTTTTTGGCGTTTCTGATTTTCCTGAAACGGATATCGGCGGCTTCAAGAAGAGTCCCGCCGTTACCCTCCGCTTCGATAGCGGCCCTGGAGAGCAGGGTAGCAAGTTCGGCAGTTCTAAAACGGAGGAATTCAATGTCTCCGGAACGCAGTAGATCCCTGAGGAGTTTTTCTCCCTGCCGGTGATCTCCCCGCCTGATAGCCGCCAGGAGGGAGCGTTCCAGGCTCAACGGGTATATATCCCCGGAAGTTCCGGGAAGGTCGATGGATTTTTCGGACCTTTCGGCGGATTCCGTATTGCCCTGGGTGGATATTTCTTCCGCGCAGAGTCTCAAAAGCCGGGCCTGATCCTTTGCGACGGCAAGACTCCGTACCGGGATATTGTCCAGCATGGAAAGAATCTCTTCCCCGGACCTGCTGCCCTTGCAGAGCGAGTACATCTTTTCGGCAACCGTTTGTTTATCGGTACCAATTACCATTCCGGCCGTCAGAAAACCGGCGGAACGGCTGCCGAATCGAAGCGGGATGGTCCAGAAGAGGAAACCCAGATTACAGAGGTAGATATAGGAACCTCCCCTGAGCCGGGATTCGGCGGCAGCCTGGACATGCGCGGCAGTACAGGGGTATTCATGTTCCCCCCAGCTTTTCTTTCCCGAGCAGAGTTTGCAGAATTCGCAGAAAGGGGTTGTTTTTTTATAATCGGACTCTTCAGTAACCTGCCCATTCTGATCGAGAACCGATACCATGGAGTCGGTGGCCTTCTGATATTGCTCCAAAAGTTCATAGGCCCTGTGTTGGAGGGGGGTTATTTCCCGCCGCTGAACAATACCGCCTGTAAAGGCGCCTGAGCTTCCTCCGTTTTTGTCAAAAATTTCTTTTTTCATATCGTATATGTTACAAATGAAATAATACCAAACTACACCCTAATGGCTTAATTTTTTAATTGAAGAGGTTTTTTCAAAACTTCAGCTTTTGGGAAAGCGGCCTTGGATCCATGGAAACGCTGATTAAGTGACGCCAATCAGCGCTTCCTGGGCCATTCCTAAGAGCTTGTTCCGAAAAAACCGGAGTTTTGGAACAAGTTTATTTCAGCGGCTTTTAGCCGTCTTTTATTTTTCGCTAAAAAAAGCATAATAGGCTTTAATGGAAAAAAATAAAAGCGAAGCATTTGCAAAGCTTTCAGATAAAGATAATCAGCCGCAAAAAGAATCCCCCGGGTCAAAATACCGGCGGGTTGCCAAATTTCTCATTCTTATCGGGAGCGACCGGGGCGCGGAGATCCTTTCCGGGCTTGACCCGCCCCAGGTTGAAGCTATCAGCGCCGAGATTGCTTCAATTAAAAGCATCGGGCCTGAAGAATCCGAGTCCGTTCTTGATGAATTCCGGTCGCTCCTTTCCAATCCCTATACCACCCGGGGAGTCCTTTCGGGCGGCCCTGAAGCTGCCAGACGGTTTCTCTATGCGGCATACGGGCCTGAAAAGGGTGAGGAGATCTTTAGAAAGGCCGCCCCGCCGGGAAACGACAGCCTCTTTGGTTTTCTTGAGGATTTTTCCGGGGAGCAGATAGCCTTCCTTCTCCGGGATGAAACTTCCCAGGCGGCGTCGCTGGTACTCTCCCGGCTCAGCCCGGAAAAATCCGCGGCGGCCCTTGCCCAGTTAAGCGGGCGGCGGAAACTGGACATTGTCATGCGCATTGCCCGGCAGGGGGATGTACTCCCCGATGTGCTCGAAAAAGTGGCGGAGGCCCTGCGGGAAAAGTCCAGAAACATAGGCCGCGACGATTCCGCCTCCGTTGACGGTATGGGCGCGCTGGCAGCCATCCTCAAACAGTCCGGTATCAGCTTTGGGGACAAGCTTTTGGACGAACTTTCCGGCGCGGACCCGGATTTGGGCCGGGAACTGCGGGAACGGCTCTATACCCTGGAGGACGTGCTCAAGATGGAGAATAAGCCCCTCCGGTTCAAGCTTTCCTCCATGGAAGACAAGAGCATTGCCCTGCTCCTCAAGGGCCGCAGCGAGGCTTTTACGGAAAAAGTTCTCGCCAATGTGCCGGCCTCACGGCGTGCCCTTATCCGGGAAGAGATGGAGATCATGGGTGCGGTGAGGAGACAGGATGCCGATCAGGCGGCCCGGAATTTCCTTGAATGGTTCCGCAGGGGCCGGGAAGAAGGGCACATCATCATGCTGGACGATGAAGATGTGATAAAATAGCGTCTGTCATTATGCAGCCGGCTATTCTCAGTGTAAGATAACCACGGACCACTCGAACAGAAGAGAATTCAGGTAAAAAAAGAAGGCCCTCGAAGCAAGCGTTAGTCTCTGTTCGTGACAAACTGAGAATTGCTGTTATGCAGTTTTGTGTTCTGGACAATGTACCAAAGAGGCTTCAAAATAGAATGTAATGGATACAGACAGACTGTCCCTTTTGCGGGGAGTGATACATCAATTTGCCATTTACGGGGAATTTGAGACCGCAGAAGCTTTCGGCTCGGGTCATATCAATAGTACCTTCCGTTCCTCCTGGAATCAGGGGGGGACGAGGGTACGCTATACCCACCAGCGGATCAATGAAAAAGTGTTTGTCCATCCGGACGAGGTGATGGATAACATCCGGCGTGTTACCCGTCATATTGCGGAAAAGCTCCGTTTGTCAGGTACAGGAGACATAAGCCGCCGGGTACTGACCGTTGTTCCCTCCGGGGATGGCAAGCCCTGGCTGAGGGATGCCGAGGGGGGCTGGTGGCGGACCTACCTTTTTATCGAGAGAACCCACAGCCTGGACCTTGCCTCTTCTACGGAAGAAGCGCGGACATTGGGGAAAAGTGTCGGGCAGTTTCAAAAACAGCTTGCCGACCTTGGCGGAAAGCGGCTCTACGAGACCATACCGGATTTTCATAATATGGAGAAACGGTACCGCCGGTTTTACGAGGCTGTACAAAAGGATGCCGCCGGACGGGTGCGGGAAGCCGGGCCGGAAATTGCCTTTATGCAAGAAAATGAGGAACGGGGAGCCATCCTGATCCGCTCTCTCAAGGACGGTTCCATCCCCGAGCGGATCTGCCATAATGATACCAAGATGAACAACATTTTAATCGACGATACGGATGGAGAAGTCCGTTCCGTGGTGGATCTGGATACGGTGATGCCCGGGACGAGTCTCTTCGATGTGGGGGATCTTATCCGTACCGTGGCTACCAGGGCGGAAGAGGATGAACGGGATCTTTCCAGAGTTGAATTTGATACGGCCTTTTTCGGCGCCCTGCTGGATGGGTATCTGTCCGAGGCCTCGGAGTTCCTGGAGGACGAAGAGCGGAAGCTTCTTGCCGAATCGGGCCGGGGTTTCGCCCAGATCATGGGGCTTCGTTTCCTTACCGATTATCTTGAGGGGGATCATTACTATCAGATTGCCCGGCCGGGCCACAATCTGGATCGCTGCCGGAACCAGATAGCCCTGATCTGTTCCATGGATTCAAAGTGGGATTCGGCGCAGCAGATTGCCGAGATCCTGGTTAAAAAGTATTTAAGGAAGCACTGACACGCAAAGCCTGTTTTCCAAAAAAACTGAAATTTTTGAAACCGGCTCAGCCTCTATTGACAATGTTGGAAAAATCTTCAGTCTATAAACATGCATAAGGGTGAACAGGCAAGCGGGTTTGAGATTCTTGATACGGTAGAGCTTGAAGAACTCAAGGCAAAGGGCGTCTGGGCCCGGCATGGGGAGAGCGGGGCGGAAGTATTTCACATCATAAATGATGATGAAGAGAACCTTTTTGCCTTTGCCTTTGCCACGGTTCCGGAGGATTCAGCCGGAGCAGCCCATATTCTGGAACATTCGGTTCTCTGTGGTTCGGAGAACTACCCCCTCAAAGACGCCTTTCTGGTTCTTGCCCAGGGGAGCCTCCAAACCTTCCTCAATGCCTGGACTTTCCCCGACAAAACCGTATATCCGGCCAGTTCTGTAAACGAAAGGGATTATTTTAACCTCATGGCGGTGTACGGGGATGCGGTTTTTCGTCCCCTGCTGCCCGAATGGGTCTTTATGCAGGAGGGGCATCACTTTATACCTAATCCTCCTTCCATTACCGGGGTGGTTTACAATGAGATGAAGGGGGCCTACTCGTCCCTGGACACCTATGCAGGGCTCTGGTCGATAAAGTCCGTGCTCAGGGGTACGCCCTATGAGCATGAATCAGGCGGAGATCCGGAAAAGATACCCGGTTTAAGCTGGGAAGACCTAAGGGAATTTCACCGCCGGCGCTATTCCCCTGCCAACTGCAGGATATTCCTTGCGGGGAATATCTCCACGGAAAAGCAGCTTGCCTTCCTTCATGAAAAGTTCCTCAAAGGGATTTCCGCGGAGAAAGCCGTCCCGCCAATAAATGCCGCGCCCCGCTGGAAAGAGAGACGGGAATACCGGATTCCCTGTCCCGCGGGAACAGAGCTAAAACCTACCGCCTTTCTTTCCTGGCTCTGCTCCTCGGATCCTGCAGACACTGTGGAAATCATGGCCCTTTCCTGTCTTACGGAAATTCTTCTGGGTCATGACGGTTCCCCCCTTTCACGCATTCTCATTGAATCGGGCCTTGGGGAAGATCTGGCCCCCGGTACCGGTTTTGAGGATGAATTACGGGAAACTGTCTTTACCGCAGGGCTCCGGGGTCTTAAAAATTCCTCTTCCGTAGCGGATCTCGAAAAAACCATCATGGATGCCCTGGAAAAACTTGTCCGGGCGGGCATTCCCGCAGAGGAAATCGAGGCTGCCATGCTCGGCATGGAGTTTTCAAACCGGGAGATCCGGCGTTCCGGCGGTCCCTGGTCCCTGGTATGGCTCAGAAAAAGCCTACAGGGCTGGCTTCATGGGACAAAACCCTGGGAACGGCTTCTTTTTAAGCCTGCCATGACGGAAGTGAAGCGCCGGGCCGTTCTGGAACCGCGTTACTTTGAAGGGCTCATCAAGAAGTATCTTCTCGATAATCCCCACCGGGCTCTGGTGATCCTGGAGCCGGAAGCGGATTTTCTTGAAAAAAAGGAAAGCGGAGCCGCCGCGGCCCTCAGGGCACAGGCCGCCGGTCTTTCCAAGGGGGAAATTGAGGCTCTGGAAAAGAAAAACGCCGGGCTTGAAGCCTGGCAGGAGAAAGGGGACAGTCCGGAAGCGCTTGCCAGTATTCCCCACCTTTCAAGAACGGATCTCTCACCCGAAGTGGAAAAGATAGACCGGCAGCTCTGTGATGCAAGGGGCGTTCCTCTTTTGGCTCATGAACTCTATACCAATGGGATAAGCTATCTGGATCTGGCTTTTCCGGTGGATACCCTTCCCCCGGAAGACTATCCCTGGCTGCCGCTTTTCAGCCGGGTGGTAACATCTCTGGGGCTTCCCGGTATAGATTACGGGGAAGTTTCCAGCCTTTTGGCCCGGACAGCCGGAGGTTTTAATGCGTATCTTGAGACCGGTTCGGCTGTTGCGCATTCGGGCCATGCCCTTGCCCTTCCCGGAGGCATTCTCGACATCAGGGGCCGTGATTGGCTTGTATTCAGACTCAAAGCCCTGGATGAAAAGTTTGCGGACTCAAGCGATCTCGCCCTGCGTCTCATCACCGAGGCGGATTTTTCGGATCTGCGGCGTATTCGGGATCTGGTTCTGGAGATGAAAAACGATGCCGACTCAAGCCTGGCTCCCATGGGCCACAGCTATGCTTCGGTCCGCTCCGGAAGGAATTTTTCCCGGGCCCGGACGGTGGAAGAAATCTGGAACGGTCTCTCCCAGATCCCCTTCGTTCACCGGCTTGCGGCCATGGACACCGCCGAACTTGCCGCCCGGCTTACCCGTATCAGGGATACCCTGATTGCCAAGGCAGGGCTCATCGTAAACTTGAGCGTTTCACCCGAAAGGATGAAGGAAGCCCTCGCCGTCACCGGGGAGCGTTTCGGCGCTTTCGGTCCTCCCCGATCCCGTAAAACCGGGGGCAGGGAAGCCCTGTTCCCGTATCTTTCCGCCGGCCGTGTCCCTCTTGAGGGGAACCTTCGCTCACTTTCGTCAGCCCGGAGGAATGTTCCGGGCCGCGGGCATAAAGAAGTTGATGGTACGATGCCGCCTGCGGCGGCTTGTGATTGGCCGGAAGAAACCGGGGAGGGTGAAGTCTTTGCCGCTCCCTCTCTCCAAATCGGTTTTGCCGCCATGAGTCTCTCCGCCGCCCCCTACCTTTCGCAGTACTATGCACCTGAACTGGTGCTTTCCCACCAACTTTCCACCGGTGCACTCTGGGAGCACATACGGATGAAAGGCGGCGCTTACGGAGCTTTTGCCCATGCGAATCATCCGGAAGGTACTTTTTCCTTTTCTACCTATCGGGATCCCAATCCGTTCCGTTCGTTGGAAGCCTTTTCTTCGATTTTGAAAACTTTTGACAAGATTGAAGCGGAAAAGGCAGGAAATGCCGCCCACCGGGAAAGTGAACTTGAAAAAATCATCATCGGCGCCTATTCCAGGGAAACCCGTCCCCTGACCCCTTCGGCAAAGGTCTTTTCGGATTTCTTGCGCTTTCTCTATGGAGTCAACGATACTTACCGTTCCCGAAAGCTTGAAGGCATCATCTCGGTGCGCTCCGAAGATCTTTCAGCCGCCGCCGCCCGCCTGGCATCGCAGAAACCCTGCCGCCCGGTAATTATCGCCGGAAACGCCCTCGCCGAAAAAGCCGCCGCGGCTCTGGGAGTCAGGGTGAATGCGCTGCCGGTGTAAAGGATTCATGCTTACTGAGGCTGTTCCAAAACCGTGCGCATTAGCGCACAGTCAATTAGTTTTGGAACAGGCTCAATTATTTTAATTTTTTCTGTCCATTGAAGCGTCTCCCATCTGAACACCCTCTATATAGAGTCTGTCCATAATGTAAACACATTATAGACAGGCTGCCTTAACGAAGGCATTTTGCGCACCGTTTTGGTACGAAAAGACGCGCAAAATGCACGGTCTGTCGGCAAAGTAACCGGTTTTATGGACAGACACTATATAGCGGAGGTAATATGTACGTTACGGCGTATGCCCCCTGCGGGGCCGAAGGGATCATCATCCGGGTGGAGGCGGATATACGCCGGGGTATTCCCGGAGTGGACATTACCGGTTTGGCGGAGGGGGCGGTGCGGGAGGCCCGGGAACGGGTTCGGGCAAGTTTCCGCAATTCAGGCTATGAGTTCCCGCCGGACAGGATTCTTATCAACCTGGCTCCCGCGGGGGTAAGGAAGGATGGCGCCTCTCTGGATCTTCCCATTGCCGTGGCGGTGATGGCTGCCGCGGGCCTGGTTCCTTCGCCGGCCGAACTTATGGTTATGGGGGAACTGGAGCTTTCCGGGCGGATACGTCCTGTCAGGGGGGTGTTGGCGGCCATAGCTGCCGCGCTCAAGGCGGGAATAGAAGAATTCATCGTTCCGGCGGATAATGCCGCCGAAGCCGCCATCCTGCCGGGCTGCCGTTATGCGGCGGTTTCAACTCTTGCAGAGACAGCGCATATCCTTAAAGTCCGCGCCGAATCAGGTTCCCTTCCCCTTCCTGAAAAACCTTCCGTGCCTGAAAATGCCGGAATTTCAGGCTCCTGGGGAGACTTTTCCGATGTCCGGGGCCAGGGAATCTACAAGCGCGCCCTTGAGATTGCGGCGGCCGGCGGCCACAATCTCCTTGTATTTGGGCCGCCGGGGGCAGGAAAAACCATGCTGGCCCGCAGACTGCCTTCAATTATGGCCCCGCTTACCGCGGAGGAAGCGGTTGACCTTACCCGGCTCTACAGTCTCGCCGGCGCTTTTGGAGAGGGCAGCGCCCTCGTTACGAGACCTCCGTTCCGTGCGCCCCATCATTCGGCAAGTGCCGAAGGGATACTCGGCGGCGGTAAGGGGATAAAACCGGGTGAAATCAGCCTTGCCCACTATGGGATACTCTTTCTGGATGAGGCCCCCGAATTCCGCAAAGACGTACTCCAGGCCCTTCGGGAACCCCTTGAAGACAGGATAATCACCATTGCCAGGGCGGAAACCCAAGCCCGTCTTCCCGCTGAATTCCAGATGATCCTCGCTGCCAACCCCTGTCCCTGCGGCAGACTCGGTGTACACCACGATTCAGGCGGGGGAGGCTGCCTCTGCAGCCCGGAAGAGATACACCGTTACTGGCGCAAATTCGGCGGCGCCCTGCTCGACCGGGTGGAAATACGGCTTGCCCTGAGAACGCCCCGGATGGAAACCCTCTCCTCCGTCTCCGGTGAGGAAAGTAGCGCATCAGTAGCCGCCAGAGTGCTCGGGGCAGTGGAAATCCAGCGTGAAAGGTTCAAAAACATCGAGCCCGGTCTGAGGCCCCGCCGCAATGCCCTGATTCCCCCGGCTCTTATCGGAAGCTGCTGCCCACTGGGGGAAGGCGCCGGAGAGGCCCTCAACAAGGCAAGCGCCCAATTGGGAATATCGGGCAGAGCCTACCACGGCATCCTGCGTGTAGCCCGCACCATTGCCGATCTCGAAGCGTCGGACAGCATCAAAACCATACACATTCTGGAGGCCGTCCAGCACCGGAGGCAGGGAGAAGATCCCTATGAGGTACTGGCGGCAAACCAGGAAACCTGAAGCGGCATTCCTGAATACATAATGAGGCTTTCCCCAAACTTCAGTTTTTGGGAAGGCAGCCTTAAATCCCGCAGTTTTGTAAGGCTAAAAGCCTGAAAACTGCAAGAGTCTGCCCCAAAACCATGCGCTTTAGTGCATGGTTAATTAGAGTCTGTCCATATTATAGACAGACCCTGGATAAAAAGGTATTTTGAGAACTGAGTTTGTTCCAAAACCCGGTTGGTTTTGAAACAAGCTCTTGGAAAACCGGCTTGAAACAGAAATTCTCAGTTTAGCTGCATTAAGGGGGAAAAAGGAAATGAAGCTTCTGATTGTGGATGATTCAAATATTATGCGCCGGGCAATTGAAAAATATCTGGCGAACAAGCAGTTCACTCTGGTGGGAACTGCGGCGGACGGAGAAGCGGCCCTGCAATTATTTGCGAAACATTTGCCCGATCTCGTTACCCTGGATATTACCATGCCCCGGATGGACGGTCTTGCCTGTCTCGATAAAATGCTGAAGTTAAAACCTGATGTCAAGGTTCTTATCATATCGGCCCTGAAGGATCCTGCAACCGGAATTCAGGCTCTTAAAAAAGGGGCCAAGGGTTTTCTTTCCAAACCGTTTACGGAGCCACAGTTGCAGCGGGAGATTGATGAAATCATCAGGGTAAAAACAGTATGACCGAAGCCGATTTAACAAACATCATAAAAATTGTAACTGATTATTTTACAAGTGTTTCCGGAATTCCTGCAAAGATGGGCATGCCCTATGTCAAACGGGGAAACGACGGCACCTTTGAGTATACCGGTATTATCGGTATTTCCGGTTTCCGCCGGGGAGGGGTGTACTATACCGCAGGCCGGGAACTGCTTCGGAATTTCGGCTGGTATATACTCGGGGAAACGGATCTGGATGAGGATTCCCTCACCGATTTAGCGGGAGAAATGGCCAATACCATCGCAGGAAATATGCGGGAAACTTTCGGTTCTTCCTTTCTTATTTCCGTTCCCATTGTAATGAAGGGAAAGGTTGAAGATATAAGCATGAGGCTAAAACCGCCGGTCTTTATTATTCCCATCGAGTGGAATGGTTACCCTTCCCAGCTTGCAATAGGGCTTGAATAAACCGGCGCCAGGCAGGCATTTTAACCGGAGTAAATCATTATGGAAAAAACTGCGGCAGATTTGATATGGATTTTGATTGGAAGCGCCCTGGTCTTTATGATGCAGGCCGGGTTCGCCATGGTGGAATCGGGGATGACCCGGTCAAAGAACAGCATCAATGTAGCCATAAAAAATCTCACCGACTTTGGGGTATCTACCCTCTGTTTCTGGATAGCGGGGTTCGGCCTCATGTTCGGCGCTTCCATATCGGGCATCTTTGGCCGCGGCTATATTCTTTTTAATCCCCCCTCGGTATGGCCCGCCGTATTCTTCCTTTTCCAGGCGGTGTTTTGCAGCACCTCTGCAACCATAGTATCCGGGGCCGTGGCGGAACGGATGCGTTTCAGTTCCTACATAGTTTCTACGGTTATCCTTTCCGCCCTGATCTACCCCGTTACCGGCCACTGGATCTGGGGCGGCGCCATGGAAGGCAGTGCTTCAGGCTGGCTCGGCAAAATGGGCTTTGTCGATTTTGCGGGATCTACCGCGGTTCACAGCATCGGTGGTTGGATAGCCCTGATTCTCCTCCTTATCATCGGACCCCGGACAGGGCGTTTCAACGATAATGGAGCGGTAAATACAATCAACGGCTCGTCCGTTCCCCAGGCGGTTTTGGGAGTATTTCTCCTCTGGTTCGGCTGGATAGGCTTTAACGGTTCCAGTACCCTGGCCGCCAGCGATGATGTACCGGGAATAGTCGTCAGGACGATGCTGGGCGGAAGCGCCGGTATGCTCTTTACCCTGGCTGCGGGCTGGCCCTTCACTAAAAAACCCGATGTCAACTTTATTTTGAACGGTTCACTTGCAGGCCTTGTGGCGGTTACCGCCAATTGCCATGTTACCAACGAGACACAGGCGGTAATCATCGGGGGCATTGGGGGCCTGGTGATGATGGCTGCCTCCCGGCTTCTTGTCAAGCTGAGAATTGATGACGCCGTGGACGCCATCCCGGTACATCTGGCAGCGGGAATGTGGGGGACTCTGGCGGTGGGTATCTTTGGCAATCTTGAACTTTTGGGGACAGGGCTTACCCGGTTTGAACAGATTAAAGTCCAGTCCCTGGGGATTCTCGCCTGCGGCGCCTTCTGTGTTGTTGCAGGTTTTCCCCTCATGCTGCTTCTCCACAAATTTCTCCCCTTGCGGATAAACCTTGCCCAGGAAGCGGAGGGTCTCAATAAATCCGAACACGGGGTCAGTACCGAGATTAACGATCTTTTTACCGTTCTTGATCAACAGATAAAAACCGGGGACATAAGTCTCCGTGCGCCGGTGGAGCCCTTTACCGAGACAGGGCAGATAGCCTCCATGTATAATTCCGTACTGGATAAACTCCAGGACAGTACCGTGGAGAAAGGTGAGTACCTTAACATTCTGGAAAATGTACGGGACGGCCTTTTCCTGCTGGACAGTAACAGGAACATAGCTCCCCATTATTCGGCTTCCCTGGAAACCATCTTCCGGCGCAACGATCTTGCAGGGCGTGATATTACAGAAATTTTTTCGGCTTTCCTTGATGAAAAGACCCGGGCCAATGCGGCGGAATTTTTTGATGTTGCCTTCGATTCCAATATCCCCTGGCGGAATGTGGAAAAACTCAATCCCCTGGCGGAAACTGATGCGTACTTTGACGATCAGGCCGGAGGCTTCATCGTGCGCCGTCTTGAGTTTTCTTTTGCCCGGATTGACAGAGACGGCAAGGTAGATCGCCTTTTTGCGGTGGTTCGGGATCTGACTGAACAGAAAGAACTCGCCGACGAAGTTGAAAAGACCCGGAATGAAAGTCGGCAGGAAATGGAGATGCTCCAGCGCATCCTCCATGTGGAGCCCCATATGCTCATGGACTTTCTTGAAAGTGTAAAGGGCGATGCGGAAGCCGTCAACGACGAACTCCGCTCCGGCGGTAAAAATTACAGAGACCGTCTGGACGCCATATTCCGCCATTCCCACGCCATCAAGGGAGATTCCCAGCTCATCTCGCTTGATTTCCTTTCCGATAAGGCTGAGGGCCTGGAACAGCGGATAGTAGAACTGCGGAAAAAAACCGACATTGCAGCGGAAGATTTTCTTCCTCTTACCATATCCTGTTCGGATCTGATGAACAGCATTGAAAGGCTCGAAGGCATTATCAATAAATGGCTTAAACTTTCCGATACGGTTAGGGGGAGCTTCGTCCGGAAGAGCGGCGGCTTCGGCGCAGCCCTTGAGGAAATGGCCAAACGGCTGGCAGAACGCTACGGCAAAGAGATTGAACTGACTGTCTCCGGTTTTGAAAATTACAATCTCCATCCCGGCAAAAGCAAAGCCCTGCGTGATATTCTGATACAGTTTGTGCGGAATTCGGTGTACCACGGCATTGAGAAACCGGAAGACCGGGAAGCTGCAGGAAAGAAACGCGCCGGGCAGATACACATCAGCGCCCGCGCGGACGAAAGCAAATTCTACATTCGCTACCGGGATGACGGGGCAGGCATAGACGGAGAAAAGGTAGCAAGCCGGGCTGTTTTGCAGGGACTTATTACCCGGGAAAAGGCGAGAGGCCTTTCTGAACGGGAAAAGATCCGGTTTATTTTCCAGCCAGGATTCTCCACCGCAGAAAACGAGGATACCGTTGCAGGAAAAGGGGTAGGGCTTTCACTGGTACGGCAGAGGATCAGAGAGTTGGGCGGAAAGCTCACCCTTAAATCCCGGGCCGGTCTATACTGCGAATTCGGCCTTGTTTTTCCTCTCCTGGAATTCATGACGGATGAAGAATGAACAATAATGAAATAATCCGCATCTACCGCCTTTATGAAGAATTTTTCCGCTTTTCCCGTGAGGCAATGTTTATTACCTCCAAGGAGGGGAAATACCTCAAGATAAATAATGCCCTGGGGAAACTCCTGGGTTATGAACTGGAGGAGCTTGTAGGATTGGAGGTGTTAAAGACCTTTGATACAGAGGAAGACCGCACGGCGTATCAAAAAATAATAGAGGAAAAAGGGGTAGTTCATCAGTATCCTCTGGTTCTAAAACGCAAGGATGGTACACCTATTCCCTGTTTTATTGATGCCATAGCCTGGCGCGAAGGCGGCCGGATCATGGGGTATCACGGTATCATCAGATCCAGGGCGGATCTTTTTGAATCGTTCAAAAATTTTTTTAACCAGCTTAAAACCGAACGGGAGCAGATCAAAAAAGAGCGGAGAAGCCTTATTTCCGATACCATGCTTCTTTCCCGCTATATAAATGATGAAGTACTGGACTATGTTCTGCGCACCGGCAAGAACCCCCTCGAAACGGGCAGGCGGAAAGTAACAATCCTCTTTTTTGACATCCGCGGTTCAACCCGGATAGCCGAAAAAGTTGCTCCGGAGGCTTTTGCGGAACTGCTCAACGACATACTGACGGATATTATAGATCTGGTGTACGGCTGCAAGGGTTCGGTGAACAAACTCATCGGCGACGGACTCATGGCAACCTTCGGGGCGCCGATCGCCTCTGACGATGATCAGGTAAACGCGGTACAGGCGGCCCAGGAGATTTTTGAATACCTCAAGACCTTTAACGATGTACGCCCGGACTTCCTTACCGAGCCGATTCAGGCCGGCCTGGGACTTGCCACCGGCACGGTATTCGCCGGGATCATCGGTTCAGTGCACCGCCAGGAGTATACGGTCCTGGGAGATGCGGTCAACATTGCAAGCCGGCTGGAATCCCTGACACGTTCCTCCTCCGCCAAAGTTCTTATGGATGAAGAAACCTACCTCGCCGTCAAAGACGTGTTTCCCGCCCGGAAGGTCTTCTCCGGCCAGGTCCGCGGAAGGGTCGGGACTCTCCTTATTTACGGCCTCGATTCGAGTCTGTCCATAATGTAGACACAGGTCAAATTTCTACATGAGATCCCGCCCCGCTTTGACCGGATTTTTCGTTGAAGCAACGCGCGGCATTGATAATTTCTGCATCTTATTATAAAATGATTGCCGTGATAAAGCTCATAGTAATGTCAATTTATATATTTTTTGCGGGAATACATTCGGAGAAATTCATATATATATTATTCTCCCTTATGGAATTATGCCTTGTTGTGATTTTTACCAACAGATTATGCCGTAAACATAAGAAGTTTGCATATATCATCAATTTTGTCTTCTGCTTTATAATTTTGTTACAGCAGGGTTTTTTGTATTATAGCGGTAATTTTATTTTACCGTTGATGCTGGATAATTTTAGGGAATTCAGGGCATTGGGATCATCGTTATATAAATATATACTTTTTATTTTGACAGTATTGATTATTTCATTCCTGCCATATAAGATTACCCTGAAAAAATTATATAACGGCAATTTTTTTCTGTGTTTCTCCGTGATATTTCTCGGTATTTCAGCAGGCACTGCTCTCGCAGGCAAAAATTTTTATTCACCGGCACTGTCCCTGTTATTGACTTTTTACAAACATGTAAGATCCGAAGTCGTAATTATGAATTATAAAGCGACTCCTCACGAAAGGGAAAGAATATTGCAAAAATTTTACAAGCCGGAGCTTACCGGAAGTGAAATAACAATTGCCCCTCCGGAAAAGGCAAGACCCAATATAATTATAATTTTCTCTGAAGGGTTATCCGCAGAAGTAATAGATAAATTTAATGATCTGGATCTAAATTTGACACCGAATCTGGATAAATTATATGACAAATCGCTTGTTTTTATAAATTACTATAATCATACGGCGGCAACATTCAGAGGTTTAAGAGGGCAGTTATTTTCCATGTATCAGTATACCGGCGGGTATTATGAAAATAACACCGGTTTTGGACAACTTGAGAGAACAGAGCTGGACAAACAGCTTTCGACCGGATTGATCTCTCTTGTTGACATCTTAAATGAAGCCGGTTATGGGACTTATTTTATAAACCCTGAACCGAATAATGTCTTTTTTTCCAATTATCTGGAAAACCTTCATTTTGGAAGCGTATATTCCGGTGAAATACATGACAGATACTTAACAGACAGGGAAGTATTTAATCTTCTTGAAAATAGCATAAATACCATTGAAAGTCCCTTTTTTATTTGTGTGTACAATATGGGGACACATCATGGTTATGACAGCCCCGATGCAAAATATCTTGATGGCAGTGATGCTGTAAAAAATAAATTTCATAATTTTGATTTACAATTTGGAAATTTTTTTGAAAATTTTACGGCGGGTGAAATTTCAAACAATACAATTTTGATTTTTACAACGGATCATGCATCATATAACTCACCCGAATATAAAAAAGCATTTAAAAGCAGTCAGAAATATTTTGTAAATACAATACCGCTCTTTATTTACCGGAAAGGAATAGGACATGATATTGTCGATGCAAACGGAAGAAATTCTCTTGATCTGGCTCCAACGGTTCTTGACCTCCTGCATATAAATAAACACGGTAACTATTTTTTGGGATCGTCTTTATTTCTGCAAAATGACAATACACTGGAAAAAATTTCCGCAATAGGAGATGATTTTTACTATACCGGCAATGACCCGGTAACAAGAGTGACGGCAAAATATAAGAAAGAAATTTCAATTATAAAAGAATATTATAAAATATCCATAAATCGAACCGAATAAATCGTGTGGACAAACAGCTATTTTCAGTTTAAGATAACCACGAACCACTCGAACAGAAGAGAATTCAGGTAAGAATGAAGGCCGTCGAAGCAAACGTTAGTGTCTGTTCGTGGTAAACTGAGAATTGCGGCGGACAAACCGGATTAAAGCCTTATTTCCAGGCCGTCATAGGCCGGAGCAATGCTGACACCCGTAAGATTCCGTTTCCGGATGAAGTCCCTGCAGAACCCGGCAATTTCGTCGTGGAAGTGTTCGTGGCAGATATGTGTAAGCCACACCCGCTGTGCAGCCAGTTCCAGGGCGGTTTCCATAGCCTCCCTGAATGTGAAGTGGGTTTCGTGGGGACGTTTGCGCAGCGCTCCGATGATGAAAGCCCCGCTTTTGCCGGTAAGGGATTTTGAAGATTCCGGTATGGCGCTGGTATCGGTCATGTAGACAAAGGAAGGCCGGCCGGTTTCCTCTATTTTCCAGGCGAGAATGTTCAGCTCACCGTGTTTAACCGGGATTGAAGTGATACGGAGCGATCCTATTTCAATGACCGGGCCGGCTTTGCGAAGGTCGAGCCGCGGTTTGCCGCCTCCCGGCTGGGTTTTCCTGAAAACATAGGAGAAACGGTTCCTTACTTCTTCCAGGGTTTCATCGTTGCCGTAGACAGGAAGGGGGACGCTGCGGCAGAGGGGCCGCACATCGTCAAGGCCGTGGAGATGGTCTGCATGGGCGTGGGTAAGCAGTACCGCATCAAGGCGTTCTATGCCCGCCCTGACCGTCTGGAGCCTGAATTCCGGCCCCGTATCAATGACTATGCTCTCTCCGGTTTCCCCGGCGATGTGAACGGAAGCCCGCATTCGCTTGTCAAAGGGGTTTTCCGAACGGCACACGGGGCAGCAACAGGCTACCACGGGGATGCCGTGGGAGGTACCGGAACCGAGAACGCTTATTCTCATGCAGTATTATGTCCTGTAATGGCCGATCCTTGCCAGATCCCCTGTAGGCATTTATACTGAAGAGGGGTAAATATGAACGCCGCATTTTTTTGAGCCTTCTTTTGAGTCTTTTCATGCGTATCGGTGTCCCGCATAGTTTCGGGATGCCAAATTGGGTTTTTGGGGACACTGGGGCCCTCAATCGGTTCCCATGTACGGCGGCTGGTATGCAAGGAATTGTATATCGAGGGGAGCCCTCAGTATCTTTACCAACTGCCCTGTGGTAAAGCCGGCGGAATAGGAGATATGAATGGCTGACCCGGAGCTTGTGAGAGTAATGGATTATATTCTCAACCGCTGTAATGAGCGGGATATAGAAGCGGTAGCCGCGGCAGTGGTACGGCGGCGGCGGGATCTTGCCGTATTCGGCGGCTCGGTGAATCTTCCCGATCCCAAGCGCATAGCCGATGAAATGTCCAGGCAGTTTAACATTGAAGGTACCATCGGGGGCCTTACAAAAAGCATACGGGAATATGCCATGCGCATCATACGGCAGGAAGCCCCGGAGTTGAGCGAAGAACAGGTCGAAATGCTCACCGGCACATGGATCCCCGACCACAATGAACCGAAGCAAGGATCCACCCTGCCCCCGGATCTCTTGCTGAGCATGATTGAACAGTTTGTCATGTTTTCCCGGGGTGAAATGGATGAAGAGGAAGATCGGCGCCTCCGCGCCGATTTGGGCGCCTGGCCTGAGCGTTACTGGAAAGCCTTTCCCCGGGTTATCCGGCTGATCATTGCCGGCTACCTCAGGGACGAAATGGACAGCAGCGAATTCAAAACCCGTATAAACACTGCGATGGTCATGTGAGCTTGTTCAAAAACTCAGGTTTTTTCGGAACAAGCTCTTGAGAAATCGGGCTTTAGCCCGATTTCCCCATTAAATCCAAGGCTGCCGTTTCAAAATTTGAGGTTTTGGAAAACAGCCTCATGTATTGAAAAGCACACGGCGCTTTTTGCCGCTTTATTCCGAAAAAAAAACGAACCGCAGAGTCGAAAAAGTCGGACAGGTTTTTCCCTTGAAGCTCTTTTTCCTTCTTCCTTTTGCGGCTTCTTCGACTTTGCGGTAAAAAATCTTACACCCTTGCCCGTTTAGTCCCCTACACGGATGCTGTTGAGCCATGCATCGTTGTAGAGTTCCAGGCTTTCACCCAGGTCGTCCTTGAGTTCGGTTTTAGTGAGCGCTTCGGCGCTGTACCATGAGTCCCCTTTCTTGTACTGCCGGGCCGGCAGGTTCGCCGTAGCGGGAAAGCCGAAAGAGTCGCAGAATTCCGCATAGATCTCCGGGCGGTGGATAAAGTCTATGAATTTGTGAGCCAGATCGGGGTTTTTGGAACCCTTGAGGATACACATACTGTCGATATAGGCAGGCCCGCCCTCGGAAGGAATAAAGAACACGGTGTTTTTTTTGAGTTCCTCATTGTCTCCGATTTCTTCATACACTACTTCCGCATAACCCTGAACTACCCAGAAGTCTCCATCCGCATAACCCTTACCAAAGGCTTCGGCGTCGAATTTGACCAGATTGGGTTTCCACTGGTTGTTGATAAGATCCCTGGCCTTTGTAATTTCCGCAGAGTTTTTGGTGTTGACCGAGTAGCCGAGAAAGGCGAGGGCGTCGCCCATCACCTCCCTCATGTCGTCCAGCATGGTCATGCGGCCCTTGAGGTCGCTGCGGCTGAAGATTGACCAGCTTCTTTCAAAGTTTGGAACCCGTGCGGTATTTACCGCAATTCCCGCAGCGCCCCAGTAGTAGGGAACCGAGTAGTTCATCTGCGGATCGTATGTAGCCTTGGTAAGCACTGCGGGGTCTACGTTCTTTAAGTTGGAGATCTTGCTCTTGTCGATTCTCTCCAGCATATTCTGGCTGATCATGATGGACACATAGTCTCCCGAAGGAAAGACAATGTCGTAGCCCGAGCCGCCCGACTTGAGTTTGGCATACATCTCTTCGTTGCTGGCGAATTGATCGTAGATAACCTCAACACCATATTCTTTCTGGAATTTTTCTATAACTGAATCGGGGGTGTAGTAGGTCCAGTTATAAATGTACAGTTTGGATGCGTCCTTTTTGCCGCCCCCAAAGACCGCGGCAGGGACAATAAGCCCTGCCAGTACCACAAGCAAGATGGTAATCCTTTTCATGTTTCATCTCCTTATCTGTTTGTCAAAATATATAAACGCATGATTGCGTTTTTTCCATTTCCCGATCTATTTTGCCGCTATGTATTTAAGGAAATTCCGCAGCAAATATGTCAGAATAACCGTACCGAGTATCATTACTACCGAGAGAGCATTGATTACCGGGGAGACTCCAAAACGGATTGCGGAATAAATGTAGATTGGCAGAGTTGACGATCCGGGGCCCGCCACAAAGTAGGTGATTACAAAGTCCTCAAGGCTTATGGTAATGGCGGTGAGGAAGCCCGACACGATACCGGGCATACAGATGGGAACCGTTACCTTGAGCAGGGTCTGCATCTCCCCGGCCCCGAGATCGTGGGCCGCCTCAATTATGGAAAAATCAAATTCATCCAGCCGTGCCATTACCATAAGGAAAACGAAGGGAAGGTTAAACGTGGTATGGGCGATATAGATGGTGAAGAGTCCCAGCTTCAGCCCCACACCGGCAAAGAAGATCGACAGGGAAACGCCGATGATGATTTCGGGGAGAATCATGGGAAGGAAGGAGATTGTCTGTACATAGTTACGCAGCCTGAAACGGTACCAGTTTACCGCAATGGCGCCGAATGTGCCGAGGAAGGTAGCGGTAGCGGCGGAAGTAAGGGCGATAAAGATACTGTTCCAGAAGGCGCGCCAGAGATCCCGTGAATGAAGAAAAAGCTGTTCGTACCAGCGGAAGGAGAAGCCCGTCCAGTTCATCCCCTTGGAGCCGTTGAAGCTGTAGAGGACGAGTACAAAGAGTGGAAGAAAGAGAAAAATAATTGTGGCAATAAAGATTGTCTGGCTCAGGGAGAAGGGCTTGCGGGCGGCCCGGCGGGCATGACGTCCCGCTTCACTCTGCAGGGGAACCCCGACGCGCAGGGAGGTAATGACATCGTGTACCAGATT
Source organism: Treponema sp. (assembly GCA_031278095.1). Classification (GTDB taxonomy): domain Bacteria; phylum Spirochaetota; class Spirochaetia; order Treponematales; family Breznakiellaceae; genus JAIRNJ01. The sequence goes on along the minus strand of JAITLC010000056.1, from coordinate 16,361 downwards.
TTTTGTGTTCATGATAACCTCTGTTTTGTGCGGTCAAATGACCGCATTATTAGACGGAACCGAAGCTTCATGAAGAGCCCCTCGCGCTTTCAGGCGCAGTATCGGGGACGCCTTTCATATCGGAGAAACGCTTTGCGTCCCGGCGCTGTAGGTTCATCATCATGATTACTCCGGCGGTGGTGATCACGGTAAGCACCATGGATATGGCGGAAGCCAGAGGCCAGTTCCGGCTTTTGGTAAGCTGGTCTGCGATGATGTTTCCCAGCATATAGGAATCCTTGCCGCCCACAAGCAGAGGTACTGCGTAGGCCCCAAAGATTGGGATGAAGGTAAAAAGAACCGCCGTGTAGATTCCCGAACGAATGTTTGGAAGCAATACCCGCATCATGGAGGTAAATTTCGAGGCCCCCAGATCCCGTGCCGCCTCCAGAAGGGAAAAATCGAACTTGTCTATCGTGGAGAAGAGGGGAAGTATGGCGTAGGGCAGATACATATAGACCAGTACCAACACTACCACCCGCTGATTGTAGAGAAAGTGTATGTAATCGTTGACAAGCCCGATGCGGATTAAAAAATCATTGAGGAAACCGGAGTTTCCCAGAATATTCATCCAGGCGAAAACCCGGATGAGAAAATTTGTCCAAAAGGGGATGATGATTAGAAGGAGCAGAAAGGTCTGGTTCCGGCTTTTTGCCATGAAGTAGCCGCAGGGCAGGGCGATAAAAATCGTGATGATCGTGGCGGCAATGGAGGTAACAATGGTTCTTGCCGTAACAATGAGGAAGCTGGGGTTGGAAAGACTCCGGTAGGCGTCCGGGGAGAAGACCGGCTCCACCCCGCCGTAGAGTCCCTTTTTAAGGAAGCTGTACACCACGATGATCACAAGCGGGGCGAGAAAAAAGATGGTAAACCAGATCGCCATGCCCGACGCGTAGAGAAGCCCAAAATTTTTATCGAAATTCCGCTCAGGTTTCCGCCCGGGGGACGCCGGCCTGCTCACGCCTCTGCCCCGGGATCCCTGATCCCCACAATGTAGCCGTCGTTGGCGCTCCAGGAGATATAGACCCGGTCCTGCCATACGATACCGGGGCCTTCGTCGGAGTATTTTGCATGCTGCTTGATCACCCTGATGAGGAACTTGTCCATCACTTTGACGTAGAATTTAGTCTGGAAACCCGAATAGATCGGTTCATCTACTTCACCTTGAAAGAGGTTGATGTCCTCCCGTTTGGTGGCGGGTTTCTCCTTGGTGATGACTATCTTTTCCGGCCGGATGGTAAAACTTACCCCCTGACCCGGCCTGATCTCGTCTACCGTGGTTACCTTGATGCGCCCCAGTTCCGGAATGTCCAGCTCCGCCATGAATTCCGTCTCCGGTTTGTCGAGTTTGGTAACGGAGACCGCTACAGCGTCGAAAAGGTTGGTTTCCCCGATGAAACGGGCCACAAAATTCGTGGCGGGACTTTCGTAGATATCGTGGGGGGTACCGACCTGGAGCACATTCCCCTGATTCATGACGGCAATGCGGTCGGATACCGAGAGGGCTTCCTGCTGGTCATGGGTAACATAGATGAAGGTGATGCCGATTTTATCGTGGATCTGATCCAGTTCGATGAGCATGTGCTGCCTGAGTTTGGCGTCCAGAGCGGAAAGCGGTTCATCCAGGAGCAGTACCCGCGGTTCGTTGATAAGGGCCCTGGCAATGGCGACCCTCTGCTTCTGGCCCCCGGAAAGCATGTTAGTCTTCTTGTTGGCATGACCTTCCAACTGCACGAGTTTGAGATACTCGTTCACTCTGTCCTTGATCTGCGCCTTGGGGAAATGCCTGATCCGCAAGGAGAAGGCTACATTTTCAAAGACCGTCAAATGCGGGAAGAGGGCATAATTCTGAAAAACCGTGTTCACCTGCCTCCGGTTAGGCGGCAGCGGCAGAACATCGGAACCATCTATGGTAACAAGACCGAAATCGGGGCTTTCAAAACCCGCGATGATCCTGAGGAGGGTCGTCTTGCCGCAGCCTGAAGGCCCCAGGAGACTGAAAAATTCGCCTCCTTCTATTTCAAGGCTTACACCGTTCAAGGCCCTAAAATCACCAAAGGACTTGGAAACCTCCTTGATGATTACATCGCTCCCTTTCAATGGCTTTCTTCCAGCCTCCTTCCTTTCAGGCTTACACCCCTCTACAGGCGGGTTCAGGGGTGGTATTTGACCGCTAAAAAGTACTTTGGGACTTTTGGGGCATTATGTCAATAAGTTGGAACAAAGAAATGAAGAACCTCGCCCGAGGTTCTTCATTCACCGGGTAAAACTTTACCACGACAAGAGAAAAGGGTATATTTGACAGGTGAAGAAGAAAGAGCTGGTATACCGCTGTGGCAACTGCGGACATGAAGAACCTAAATGGCTGGGACGCTGTCCGGAATGCGGCGAGTGGAATACCCTTACCGAAACTGCGGTTAACCAGATCCGTTCCCCTTCCTTCTCCGGGAAGGGCAGCACGCCGCGGTCCTTTCCCCTTGCATCGCTCGATCCCCAGGAGAGCAGCCGTATCGGAAGCGGCATACCGGAATTTGACCGGATACTGGGCGGCGGCATCATGAAGCGTTCCGCCGTGCTTGTGGGAGGGGAACCCGGAATCGGAAAATCCACGCTACTCCTCCAGGTTGCCGCTTTGGCGGATACAAAGGGCCGGGTGCTCTACATCTCAGGCGAGGAAAGTGCAGGGCAGATCAGGATGCGTTCAGACCGCCTGGGTCTTTTCGGAACGACTTCTAAAAGTCCTGAGCAGATTGAGATTCTCTGTTCGGGGAAACTTGAAGACATCAACATTGTCCTTGAATCGGTAAAGCCGGTTATTATCATCATAGATTCCGCACAGACCCTCTACTCTACCGAAGCCGGTACGGTGCCCGGCACTGTAAACCAGATGAAATTCTGCTCGTATGAGCTCATCTCCTGGGTAAAAGAGCATGATGCCGCCCTCTTTCTCCTTGCTCATGTGACCAAGGACGGCCTCATTTCGGGTCCCAAGTCCCTGGAACACATGGTGGATACGGTGCTCTACTTTGAACAGAACGATACGGAATGCCGTTTTCTTAGAGCGGCAAAAAACCGTTTCGGTTCCGTGGACGAGATCGGTATCTTTATCATGACCGAAAAGGGTCTCGGTACGGTGGAGGATACAAGCCTTCTCTTCCTCGTGCGCCGGGAGGGAGAGTTGCCGCCTGGGGTTGCAACCGCGGCCGTGCTTGAGGGCAGCCGTTCCTTTCTGGTGGAGATCCAGGCCCTGACGGTTCCCGCCAAAGGCGGCTTAACCCGCGTCTATTCGGACAGGATAGATTCGGCACGGGTGTCACGGGTTGCCGCGGCCCTGGAAAAATACCTTTCTCTCCGTCTCTCAGATCAGGATATCTATGTAAACGTGGCCGGGGGTATCAGAATTACCGATGTAGGAGCCGAGCTTGCCCTTGCCTTTGCCCTTTATTCGGCCCGGACGGGCCTTTCCCTGCCTTCCGGCATCGCTATAGCGGGGGAGCTTTCCCTTACCGGGGAAATTCGGCCTGTCCGCCGTCCGGCAGGAAGAGTCCGTTCGGCACGGGGCATGGGTTTTAACGGTTTTCTGGGCCCCAGGGTGGACGATTCCGGCAGGCAGCAGAAAGAGGAAGGCGGCGCTGACATTTCCTCCGCTCAGATTCTCAGAGCGGGGAATATAAAGGAAGCCGTCAAACTGCTTTTCGGCCTTTCCTCTTCCAAACAAGCCCGGCAAGATCATTGAGGCATTTTACAAGAATGCGGACATTTCTATGGAACGGAAACAGGCGGTACTTCTACCGGTTGTTGATAATTTGTAAAAACGGGACTTGACAAAAAAAAGTAAACAGGATAATGTAGAACTGATAGGAAGATTTGTTGAGTGTTTTTTGGTTTCGGCGCTTCAGTGTTTCCGCTTTTTTTCTCCTCTACACTATTCAAATCCATGCAAATTTTATGATCTTATACCGCATCCTATGGTCTTCCCGGTTTTTACCGGTGAAAGATTGGAGTCGCCTGAGTTTTTCGGGCGTGAATAACGTGTGCCCGGACGCATAACGAAGCCTGAGACGATAAATCTTAAGACTTTTATCCGGGTGAAGGAATTTTCTCAATGGCCAAGAAACTGTATGTCGGCAACCTCTCCTACAACACAACCGAAGATGGGCTTCGTAACTTGTTTTCCGGTTACGGAACCGTCGCCTCTGCCAAGATCATTTTTGATCGCGATACGGGCAGCTCAAAGGGTTTTGGGTTTGTGGAAATGAGCTCCGATGAAGAAGCCAGCGCCGCAATTGCCGGTACCAATGGTAAAGAACTTGAAGGACGTCAGCTCCGGGTGAACGAAGCAATGGACAAGCCTCGCCGTGAACGCCCCCAGGGCGGCGGATATGGAAATTGGTAAATAGCCTGCATCTGTCCTGAAACGTCAGTTTCCGGGCAGATGTACTGTTTATTCGCGGTGGGGTCTAATACCCAAGAACCCGCTTGCGCGGGGGAGCTTTAGGGCGGTTAAAATCGGCAACGTTGCCAAAAAAGTGGTAGTAGACCCCACAGTTAAATAATTTCCTTGCAGAACGAACCTCGTAAACGATGCAACGCTTACACGGTACCTCGCCCTTTAGGACAAGGAGGTTCATTTACTGCGGCTGTTTCAAAAACTGAAGTTTGGGACAGCCTCATATAATTTTTCCTCTTTCCAGCAAGGCAGCCATCAATTTTGTCAAGATTTCAAGATCTATCTCTCCCGAAGCTTCGTTAAGGGTTTCTCTGATGTCTTCCCAGTCTTCCTCTTTCAGTTCCATGTGTCGATCGTCAAATTCCTGTAAAAAGAAAGCCGCTGCAGCGCCGAGACGGAGAGGAGAGCCGCCGTCCTGTTCAATCCGCTCTCCGGATCTTTCAAAAAATTCCTCCGCGTAACGCCGGCCCAGAACCGGGCTTACAAGAGAAGAAAATTCGCGTTTAAGGTAGTCACATTGGGAACTTGTAAGGGAAAACCCGCCCTCTTCCGGAGAGTACCGGGAAAGCAGGGACAGAAAATGATCCGCCGGCCTCATCGGGGTATTACCTGAAGCTGTTCCAAAACTTCAGTTTTTGGAACAAGTTCATTTCCTTTTGGGTGCGGCGGCCGCAGCGGCTTTGGCGTCTACGGCATTGAGAATGGCGCCGAGACGGTCTTTTTCAATAAGATCTATGAGCCGGGCTTCGGTATAACGTTTGGCCTCTTCGGTAAAGTTCCCGATGGTAATACAGATCCCCTTGCCGGCCTTTACCTCCTTGAGGTGGGAGTGGAAATCCCTGACCACCAGTTCTCCAACTCCACCGGGAGTCCTGATAAAACGGAACATGATCATATCGGACCACTTGGGGGTATCAATTTCGGCCAGAATATCGGCCCAGTCACTCTTCTGAATGGAAATATTGATGATCTTCACCTTGGCTCTCGGAAAGTAGGTCATCACTATCTTCCGGCAGAGGGCCACGAAGTCGGCCTGGGGAGCCATCGTATATATCTGAAGATTTTGGTTGGCGTTGAGTTCCCGGTACTTGCCGATGAGCGAGGACACATCCTTGTAGCCGGGATTGTCGTTCTGGATCAGATTGAGGAGAATCAGGGCCTTGCCGATGTCATTCTGCTTGAGGTAGGCGGTAGCAAGACGATAGCGGAGATCCACAAGGATATCGGGCTTTATGTTCTGATGTTTGAGGCCTATCTCAAAGTCCTGAATAGCCCCCTCATACTGATGATTACCGGTCCGAATCGTACCGGAGAGGAGGCAGGCTTCCGGGCCCATGATAGGATCCGCCCGCAGGTGATCGAAGATCTTCAGGGCCTGTTCGGTCTGGTTGGCCTCATAGTAACACTCCGCCAGGGTGTAGAGGGATTCCTTGTCGTCGGGAGCAAGTTCTATGGCCTTGCGGATAAAGGTCATGGCCTCTTTGGGTTTTTTTACCCGGAAATAAGCGTGCCCCAGATAGCGGAAGGCCGGGGCGCTGTCAGGATCGAGATTTTTGGCGGAAGAGAGGAGTTGAATGGCCTTTTCGTAGTTTTTCCTCTGGAATTCAAGCAGGCCCAGGTTGTAATTTACCTCAAAATTGTCCTGCTTTAGGCCTCTGGCGATAGTAAAGCCTTTATATGCGGCATCGGTAAGGTTGAGCTTCATGGCGGAAAGCGCATAACGGAGGCTTGCTTCAAATTCATTTGCACCGGGGGTACCCGGGGGAAGTTCCATGAGGGTATCGTAGGTTTTCATGGCCTCGGCCCAGCTTTCCTCTTGGAAATACACATCCCCAAGATCGCCCAGGGCTTCGGGGTCTCTCGGATTCTGGGCAAGACGCTTTGTTGCATCTTTTATGACGGCATCCTTTCCCCTGTTCCGTTTACCGCCGCCTCTTCCCCGGCTCATGATCAGCATAAATACCACCACAATGATGCCGAGAACGAGAAAAGCCGCTATAACGGGAATCATACCTAGCATAAAGATATTATCGGATATTTGTTATGGATATTCAATTGAACTTGCTCCAAAAGCTGAAGTTTTGGAACAGCCTCAATTATTCCGGATGTAAGCCGATACTATTATGAAATGTCCTCAGGCATACCAACATTGACAGGCTATATGTCCTTGTTTAAATTTAAAGAGCACGAGGAGTTGAATCAATGGCATCAACTATTGGCATAAAAATCGCCAACGGGGAATTTTATTCCCTCATTGAGGAGAATTCTTCCGTCAAAAAGAGACTGGTTCTAACTACAGCCCACGACAAGCAGCAAAGCGTTCAAATTGATCTCTACAAAAGCTTTGCCAGAACCATGGCCGACGCCCTCTATATCGGCAGCGTCGTGGTGGAGAATATCAAACCCCACCCCAAAGGGGAGCCTTCCATCGAACTGATTATCGCTTCCACGGCGGAGGGAGAAATTACCGCGGATGCTATCGATCTTGATACCAGTGACGGTACGGGCCGCCAGATTCTCAATGTTTCACTTAAATCCCTGGCCGAAGAGCATGCGGAAGAAGATTTTCCCGATTTTGAACTGGATCAGCAGGAAGGGCCTCCTACCAGCCTCTATGAGAAAAATTTAAGAATCAAAATGGAAACGAAACCGGAACAGAAGAAGAGTTTCCCGATCCTTGTTGTAATACTGGCAGGACTCCTTATTGTCCTCGTATGCCTTTTAATTTGGTTCTTCCTCATCAGAATCAGGCCTTCCGGATCGGACACGGCTCCCTCTGCAAGGCCCATAGCCCCGGTGGAACAGCCTGCCCCACCGCCTCCCGAACCGAAAGTTCAGCCTCCCGAAAGCCGGACCGCGGAAGGCGAGCCCCAAATAGAGGCTCCCAAAGAGCCGCCGAAAGCCGCCGAAAGCCGGGATCGCAGCCGCCCCGATCCGCCGGTGGTCTCGCACAAGGCGCCTGCTGCCATTCCCAAAGAGGGGGTTCCCTATAAGATACGCTGGGGGGATACGCTCTGGGACATTGCCGCTGCCTTTTACCGCAATCCCTGGCTCTATCCCCGGATCGCACGATTTAACAATATCAGGAATCCGGATTCGATCATCTCGGGAACCATCATTCGCATTCCGCCCAGGAACTAATCCGCCGCTCCGCCGGCATGTTTTCAGATTAAACTTGTTCGGAAAACTGAAGTTTCCGAACAACTCTATTATAGACAGACTCTAATTCCTGCCGTTACTGTATGTATGATGCTCAGGTGTCACAAATGCTGTATTTTTATCCTGTACCTGTGTTTTATGGTTTTCTCATGTGCGGCCGAAGATCCGGTAAACCCGGCGGCTTTCTACCGGGGTCTGATTCTTGAACAGGATGCCGGAGAGAAAGAAGCGGCAGAGAAGGAAGCGGTATGGGAAAATTTTATCGAAGGGCTGGGGAGCGGCAATTCCTTTATACGGGAAGCGGCCGCGGAAAGGCTTATGCTTCCTGTACTCCAGGGGGAATGCAGGGCGGCGGACATAGTGGCCGCACTGAACAAGGCGCTTCCCGGCGCAAAGACCAGAAAAACCGCCGCTACCGGAAATGCCAGGGGAAGCGCGGAAAACAGTCTCCACGCTGCGGCGCTTTACTCCCTGGGCCGTTTTGAAGAAGCCGGAACCCTGCTGAATTCCATCAATGCCAATGAGGAAACAGTCTGGAGCCGCGCCCTGCGTCTGGCCCTGTGTTGGATTCCCGCTGCGGGAAGGGGAGAACCTACCGGGGAAGAAACGCGGGAAACCGCCCGTTCCTTCTTTTTCCGGGAGGCGGCCGGAGGAGAAGCCTTCCGCTGGGCCTTTGAAGCGGCGCCGTCTTCCCTGTTTACCGTCCCTGATTTTGCCGCTCTTACCGGACGGCTTGAGGTAAGCAGATCGAACTTCAATGCGGGGCTCATCGCCTTCCGGGCCCTTATTGAAATGCCGGCAGCGGACACCACAGAGATACTATTCCTGCAATACCCGGAACTGCTTAACGATCTGGGGCGCTGTTTCCAGTTTGCCGGAAGCGGAGAAGAGGGGATAGAACTTTTTCTGAACTGGAATGCGGGCCTTAGGGACAATGCGGCGCGAACTCTCCGTTACAGGCTCCTCTACTTTGCAGGCCGTATCGCAAGACAGCGGCGGCTTTTTGACAGGGCTCACGCATATTTTGAAGAGGCTTTTTATTTTGCCCCGGAAGGGGAACAGCAGGATGCCTGCATCTGGTACATTCTCGACCTAGCACTTTCCGAGAGCACTGAAGCGGGGGCCGCTGCGGTGGAGAGATGGATAGGCCGCTGGAATAATAAAAGTTACTTTGTTGATATACTGGATCGTCTGGCCCAAAAATTGACGGCGGCCCGGAGCTGGGATGATACGGCGCGTATTTTGAAACTCCTGGAAAACCAGGGTCCTGCCGTCTCCGCGGCCCAGTACGGCGCCATAATGGGCTGGGTACGGTCCGGAAGTCCTGCAGGAAAAGAGGAAGCGGAAGTATATTTCCGCATATCCCGCGAAGCGGCGGGCCGTTCCTTTGATCCTGTCTCGTTTTATTACCGTTCCGCAGCCGCGGCCTTTTTCGGTCTTCCCTTTCTGCCCCCCGAATTAAAAGAACAGCCTGAATACAGCGGCAATATTCAAGTCCCTTCGGAAAAGATGGAATTCCTCCTGGGGTTTTTCAAGTACAATGCCGCAGACCTTGCCCTTCCGGAGATCCGGCGGCTGGAAGCGGAACTCTCCATCGGGGAACTTAGGATTCTTGCGGAAGAACTGAACAGGGCGGAATGTTACCATGAAACCATCAGGCTGACCGGCGCATATATGGCCCGGCCGGAATATGTTTTGAACATCGCCGATCTTTTTCTTTCATACCCCAGAGCTTTTATGGAAACGGTAGAATCACGGGCCGCCGAAACAGCATTAGCCCCGGCCCTGCTCTTTGGTCTTATACGTACGGAAAGCGCCTTCCAGAGCGGTATCGTTTCCCGGGCCGGGGCTGTGGGACTCATGCAGCTCATGACGGACACTGCATTGGAAATGGCAGGCCGTATAGCCCGGCGCGGCGGTCCTGATTACTCCGCTAAGGATAATCTCCGGAATCCCCAGGCAAATATCCACCTGGGAGCGGAGTACCTCTCCTATCTCTTTGACCGTATGGAACGGAAGATCCCTGCCCTTCTGGCCTACAACGGCGGTATGGGACGGGTGCGGAGCTGGCTCAGGGGCTCCGAACTGGGAGACGAACTGTTCCTGGAAACCGTAGAATACAGCGAAACGAGAAACTATGGCCGCCGGGTACTGGGAGCCGGGGAAGTGTATACGTTCTTATACTACAATCGGAGAAGCCTTAATGACTAAATGATGCCGATAGGCGTTTCCCTATGTATTTGCTCATTAGGCCTGTCCCAAAACCCGGTTGGTTTTGGGACAGGTTCAATTAACATGAGCCCCCCGGATGCCGATAATTTACCAAAGCAGCCTGGGGAGGATCATGCATCCGTGAGATATGACAGATTCCGTATCATTACCATAGCGGCGGCGGCGGCGCTGGGATTTTTTTCATTTTTCCTGGGCATCTCCATTGCGGGCGCCCTCCTGAAATACGAGGGAAATCTGTACAGCGCAGGATACTTTTTCTCCCGGTCTTACGGCCTTTTGGCCCTGATAATCCCCGTCTATCTTTTTTCTGCGGCCTTTATACTGGCGGATCCCGCCTACCATCCCGCACGGATCTATCTTTTAAGTTCCTGCATCGTACCGTTTGTTACCCTGACCTCCGGCTTTGCGCTGCTTAAGGATTTCAATGTATTTTCCATCTCTTACCCGCTGCTGGACCTGATGGGGAGAACGGGTTTTACCTTCATCATGCTCTTCTTTCTGGCCTTTGAATTTCTGATTATCTTTACGCTCAAATCCCTGCTCTTTCCGGCCCGGCAGGAGACTAAAAAAAACTCTGAAACCGGCAAACCGGAAGGGATTCTCTCTCTTCCTTCCCCCCGCGATGCCGTGATCCTTCGTGAAATTTATGCCGAGGCCGCGGCGGCAAATCCCTATGAAGAAAAAGTTTCCCCGGAAAGACCTGCCCCGGAAAAAACTGATGGGATTGTTGGGGAACTTCAGTTTTCCATTGAACCGGCGGTTCCCGGACGGGAAACTGCAGGACTTGTTCAAAAACCGGCCGGGGACCCGAACAAGACTAATGGGGAAACCGCTGTAAATGAAGATACCGGCGAAGAAGATGACATTGAGACTGTGGAAGAAGTTGAAGAACTTGACACTGTCCCTGTTTTCAAATCCGTCCCTCCGGCCGAATCAAAACCCGCTCCAAAATCCCGTGTCAAAAAAACGGCTTACTTTGTTCCGGCGGACATACTCAACCAGTACCCCGACGGGCAGTACTGGATCATCGACGACGCTACCCGCCATTCCGCCATTACACTCAAGGAAACGCTGGAAGAATTCAAGATACAGGCTGAGGTTACCGGCATCAGAAAGGGCCCGGTCATCACCATGTTTGAAATTCTGCCGGCTCCGGGCGTAAAGCTTTCCCGTATCGTCAACCTTCAGGACAATATCGCCCTGCGCCTTGCCGCCTCCAGTGTGCGTATCGTTGCTCCCATTCCGGGAAAACATGCGGTGGGTATCGAGGTGCCCAATGCAAAACGGAACATAGTATCCTTCCGGGAGATCATTGAAGGGGAACTTGGCCGGGAAGGAAAGAAGAACGGAATACCCGTGGTACTGGGGAAGGACATTACAGGTGAAGCGCAGACCATCGATCTTACCCAGATGCCCCACCTCCTCATCGCAGGAGCCACAGGTTCTGGAAAATCGGTATGCGTCAACGCAATGATACTGTCGATACTCTACCAGTGCCAGCCTGCAGAATGCCGGCTGATCCTCATCGATCCAAAAATTGTTGAACTCAAGCTTTACAACGATATTCCCCATCTTTTGACTCCGGTAATCACCGAACCCAAACGGGCCTTCCAGGCCTTGCAGTATTGTATCTGCGAAATGGAACGGCGCTACGCATGTCTTGACTCCATGGGGGTGCGGGACATCAAAAGTTACAACAGAAGGATCAGGGAACGGAATATTGCCGCGGAGCACATGCCCTACATCGTGATTGTCATTGACGAATTTGCAGATCTCATGGCAACAACCGGTAAGGAACTTGAAAGTACCCTGGCCAGGCTTGCGGCAATGAGCCGTGCGGTGGGCATACACCTGGTACTGGCAACCCAGAGGCCCTCAATCGACGTGATCACCGGCCTCATCAAGGCCAATATTCCCAGCCGTATCGCCTTTATGGTTGCCTCAAAGATGGACAGCCGTATAATCATTGACATGGTAGGTGCAGAAAAACTGTTGGGCAAGGGAGACATGCTCTATGCCGGGGCGCTTGATCCCTTCCCTATCCGTATGCAGGGGGCCTTTGTCTCCGAGGAAGAAGTAGAATCGGTGGTGGATCATGTCAAAACCCTGGGACAGCCGGACTACATCGACGATGAAATGTTCTACGACGAGGAAGAGGATGAAGGCTCCAGCCTCTTTAGCGAAGGGGAAGATCCTCTCTACGACAAGGCTCTTGAAATCGTATTGCAACAGGGCAAGGCCAGCGCCAGTTACATACAGCGCCGTCTCAAGATCGGATACAATCGTGCGGCGCGCCTTGTGGAGGAAATGGAAGTCCATGGAGTAGTGGGCCCTGCCCAGGGTTCCAAACCTCGTGAACTCCTGCGGGGAGTATAGGGAAACGCTGATTGGAAGGCGGGGGCCATACCGAGGTTTGCCCCGGTTAAAATCATTACCACTTAAAAAGTTGTAAACCAATCTTCGAATCGGGGTATTGCCCCACGAAGGCGCTCACCGGTTCGCGGGGGAGCTTTAGGGCGATGAGGTTCATTAAATGATGCCAATTATCGTTTTTCTATGTATTTGCTCATTTCATTGGGCACATACCGCATTAAAGCAGCACCGATGTATTCTCCATTGAATAAATCAGTGCTTCCATAGGCTTATCCCGCAGTTGTGTCTGCCGCCTCAACCGGAAATGGATCGGTAAAGGTTCTGCCTGCCAGTTCCATGTCCAGATGATAGATAAGGCCGGTATTATCCCCCATGATGGCGATCTTGGCGATAATGTCTTTGGCGTTCTTTTCTTCCTCAACCTGCTCCTTCACATACCAGAGTATAAAGTTATAGGCAGCGTGATCATTTTCCTGCACGGAAAGGGAAGCGATCTGGTTGATCCGGGCTGTAACACTTATCTCGTGCGCCAGCACCTTTTCAAACACCTCCCTGACACTGTTGTATGATGACGGCGGCGCCTTGATATCGTTAAAGGAAGGGCTCCCGCCCCGTTCCAGAATATGTTCATATATGCGAACACCGTGGGCCATTTCCTCCTTCGCCTGTATAGACAGCCAGTTGGCTATACCTTTGAACCCCGCACGATCCGCATAGGCCGACATCGCCTGATAGAGATATGCGGAATAATACTCCGCATTAACCTGTTCACTCAGCGCTCTGTTTAAAGTTTCACTTAACATGGAATCCTCCTGTTTCAACCGATATTAGACTTGTTCAATAACCCGTTTAATTAATGTCTGTCCACAAAGCCGGTCACTTTGTAGACAGAATCCGCATTGCTCCCATTTTGTACCAAAACGGTACGCACATTGCGTTTTTAAGGCTGTCCGGGGCTGTCCGAAAAGGTGAGAAAACTTGTTCGGACAATTCTTTTTCTTAATTTTAATCTTTTTCGGGTAAAAGTCAAATTTTTGGAATCCGGAACACAGAGCAAAAGCATTTATTTTCAAATCCTTGAGAAACAACCGGAATTGAAGAGGTTTTAGTCTCAAAGCCGCAGAAGCCGAATACATTCCAATTTTTCAAGTCTTACCTGCTCTAGAAGTTTTTCTACCAGTATCCGGTCAGGCGCTTTGGTTCCTTCGGTACTTACGGCCCCGGCGGCGGCAGCCATGGCCAGGGCATAACAGCGTTCCTGCGGGAAATTATGTTCAATACCCCAGACAAGGGCGCCTGTCATGGCATCTCCGGCTCCTACCGTTGATCCGGCCTTTACATTTAGAACCGGTGCGCGGAAGATGCCCTCGGCATGTACAAAAAGTGCGCCTGCTTCGCCAAGGGAGAGGCATACAAGCTCCGGGCCCCCGGCAAGCAGTCTGCGGCAGAGGGAAAGCAATTCGGCTTCCTCCATAGACTCCCCGTCATCAATACCGAAATATTGAAACAGCTCGTAACGGTTCGGCTTGATGTAGTTCGGGGTTTCTTCCATGGCCAGCCTGAAGGCTTCTCCGTCAGTATCAAGAAAAATTTTAGCGTTTTTGTCATGAAGCAAACGGCAAAAATTCCGGTACGTGTCCGATCCGAGTCCCCTGGGCAGACTTCCCGATAGTACAAAGATACTGTCTTCGGCGGCATAGAAGAGAAGCTTTTCTTCAAACAGCCTGAGTTCGGCTACGGAAACCTCAGGCCCCGGCTCATTGAGTTCCGTAAGGCTGCCGTCTCCGGTAATCAGCTTCAGGTTTGTTCGTGTGGGATTCGAGATCCGTACAAAATCATATTCCAGGCCGCGGCTGCCGATCCGATCCAGCAATTCATCCCCGGGAGCGCCGCCTGCAAACCCAATGGCAATACTTCTGCCTCCCAGCGCCTGTATCACCGAAGATACATTCAGCCCCTTGCCGCCGGCATCAATAATAACATTCTCCAACCGGTTGAGGGCATTGGACCGCAGGCGCTCAAGACGGGCGGTCTTGTCCAGCGCAGGATTCAATGTAACGGTTATAATCATGTCATCACTTCAAATCATGCCGGGCTACAGTTCTTCATAGTGCCCGGTCTGGGAAGTATCGTAGCCTCCCAGCAGTTTGAGATCCTGTTTAAATTCTCCGGAATTAATGTAGGAGAGCAGAATCCTTATCACCTGAGTGTTTTTATTTGCCAGAGGGAAGACCATGTCGTACCATTCCAACTGCTGCGGGATAAACTCTACGCCGGGAAAGTTTTCCGCCCCCCGCTCGCAGCCGCAACCCAGGTCCGCTCCGCCCTTTGCAACTGTGGCAGCGCATGCCAGATGGGAAGAGCATTCGCGGGCATAGCCCCGGATAGCCGCCCCGTTTATCCCCAACAGTGAAAGCTTCTGATCGAGAAGTATGCGCGTACCGCAGCCCCGTTCCCGGTTGATCATGGTTAACCCTTCCCGGGCCAGATCGCTCCAATCCCTGATGCCAAGGGGGTTTCCCTTTTGCACATAGAAACCCTGCATGCGCCCGGCAAGCCGGATAACCCCAACGGGCAGACCGGGTAGAAGACGGCGGATAAAGGGATAGTTATAGCTGCCGGTTTCACGATCCCAGAGGTGGGAAGCGGACAGATTTATCCGGTCATTGTAGAGGGCGATAAGGGCATTGTAGCTGCCCATGTAGGAACGGAGCACCGTTTCTCCCGTGCTGCTGAACTTTGCCAGAAGCAGATCTATGCACGCGTCCTGACCGCAAATGATAAGCCGCGGTGAGACGCCTCCCTCTTCTTTGCCGGACGCCGGCCTTGTCCGCTCCGCAGGGGGAGGGGAGGTTCCCGTCTCCGGAAATGAATGTTCCCCGGCATAATCCTGAAGCGGCAGAGAACCCGTCTTGCGTGCCTCCAGATACAGGGCAATGTCGTTCTGGGAAACCCTCACCTGTTTTCCCACCTTGGAGGATGGAAGTTCCCCCCGTTTGATAAGTTCGTAGACGGTGTGTTTTTTAATCCTAAGCTGCCGGGCCACATCCTCTGCGGTGAGGAGATTTACTTCCATGTGATACAGTATAACCGAATTACCGGAAAACCGCAATTTCGCAGGTAGACAGGATTATTGTACTCAAGTGGATTCCCTCCTGACAAGGTACGGAAGAGGCTCCTGCAAGAAGCGCTGCTCAACAGGTTCACCGGTAATCAGGGAATTGATAAGCGCTACGGCACGTTCACCGAGAGCAAGCTCGTCAAAGCGGATCGTCGAAAGCGCCGGTGTATACAGTTCCCCATAAGGAAGGTCATCGGTACCAAGAACGGCGATGTCGTGCGGTATCCTGATACCGGCTTCCTGTAACGCTGTCATCAGGGGTAGAGCATAGTCGTCGCTGTAAGCATAGATCGCCGTTGGACGCTTTGGCAGGGCGAGAAGTCCGGCTGTAAAGGTTCTCGCTGCAGCCAATGAGGGAGCCATATCTTTTTTAGGAAAATCCAGAATATCGATGGCAGCACCTCCCGCCGCTGCCATCATACCCCGGTAACGGAGTTGAAAAGGACGGCTCTGAACCGGATCCCCGGGCCGGACGATAGCAATTCTTCGGTGCCCCCGGGAGAGAAAATGAGCCGCGGCGATACGGCCGATCTCTTCGACCGGCAGAAAAAAGGTATTGAGATCACTATGCTGTTCAACATCAAGGACAAGAATATGTTCAACCCCACTGGCCCTGGCCGCATCAATGTCTTCACGTTCAAGATCCAGGAGGCTGCAAAAGATGCCCAGCGGTCGCCGGGCAAGCATGGCATAAAAGGCCTTATTCTTCCGTTCCGGATCGTGGTGGCTGTTCCAGGAATATTGAATTACAACGCAGTCGCCGCTGAGGCCCTCCTCGTGGATAGTTCCGATGATATTGACAATGCGTGAGTTATAGGGCGCAGGAAAGAAAATGGCGAATTCGGAACTGTAGCCGCGCCTGAGGGACTGAGCGGAATAATGGGGATGATAACCGAGCATTTTTGCCGCTTCAAGGATACGTTCACGCCTCTCCGCACTCACATGTGTTGATCTGATACCGTTCAGCACATACGAGACCTGGGTACG
>JAITLC010000033.1 GCA_031278095.1 Treponema sp. | reverse complement strand
TGGATGTACTGTCTTGAACAGGGCCTCCACCTCTACATAGAAAAGCCCCTGGCCCTGAGCATCCACCAGGCCCGGGCCCTGGCCGCGGCGGCCGGGCGCAAGGGGCTGGTTACCCAGGTCAGCCTTCAGCGGCGTTACACCCCTATGATCACGAAGCTCCGGGAGGAGTGCCTTAAACGGGGGCCCATAAGCCACGCGGTCTGCAAGTTCTATAAAAGCGACATTCACGACTTTATCGGCGCCAGGGATCACATGATGGACGATTCGGTTCACGCCATCGACACCCTGCGCTGGATGGCGGGCGCCGAGGTGGTCAAGGTGGACAGCGTTACCAACCGGATAGGGGGTACTATAGACATCAACTTTATCATGGCCCAGTTGACTTTCGCCAACGGCTGTGTGGGCCACCTGATGAACAACTGGTCTTCGGGGAAACGTATCTTCGCCGTGGAAATGCACGCTCCGGGTATCTTTGTGGAGGCGGAACACGAAACCAGGGGGTATATGTATACCGACGGGAACCTTGAGCCGGCGGTGTTCGATGCCGCGGAAGTGGCGGGGAGCAAGGAGATGCATGTGTTTACCGGGGTTCTCGCCGCGGCGGAGGACTTTGTGGACTGCTGTCTCAAGGGCGGCCGGCCCATGGCCTCCTTTGAAAACACCCTGAATACCATGAAGGTGGCGGAGCTGATTCTGGCCCAGTCCCTAATCCGGGAGGGCCTGTGAGCAGGCTGAGAATAGGGATCCCGGGGGCCGGGGGAATAGCCAGGAGCGTCCATCTCCCGGTTCTGGCGGAGATGGGGGATGTGGAACTCCGGGCCCTCTGCGGCCATGTCCCCGGCTGGGCGGAGGAAGCGGCCAAACCCTATCACACCCCCGGAAAGTATCTTTTCTGCCACGATATGCTGAGCCGGGAAGAACCGGATGCGGTTTTTGTACTGGTTCCCCCGGACGGCCTTTTCCGGGCCGCCGCGGACTGCCTTCTGGCGGGGAAGCATATGTTCATGGAAAAGCCCATAGGCATTACCCTTTTCCAGGCCGCCAGCCTCAAAGATCTGGCGGAGAAGCAGAACCGGGTTCTCCATGTGGGCTTTAACCGCCGTTTCATTCCCCTGGCGGCGAATCCCGAAGGAGGCGATCCCGCCCGGACGGCGGAGGATTACTCTTCCATGGAACTGGCGGAAGATCTGCTCAAGGCCCGGATAAAGAAGGCGGAATTCCCGTGCTGATGCACATCCCCCGTTCCTTTAGCCCGGAGCTTCTGGCCCTTATGGCGGCCATGGGTCACGGGGAGGAACTCCTGCTGGGAGACGGGAACTTCCCCCTCCTCAGCACCGGAGGCCCCGGCGTAAAACGGATACAGCTTCCCGTCCGGGATATAGCCGGACTCCTGGCGGATATCCTATACTTTTTTCCCCTGGATGAAACGGTAGAGGCCCCCCTTACGGTGATGGAATCGGCCAAGGAGAGTGGGGCTTACCGGCGCTACGGGGAGATTCTCTCCCGGCTGGGGATAAAAGCCGCCATCGGCGTGATGGAACGTTTTGCCTTCTATGACCGGGCGGCCAAGGCGGTGGGAATCGTGATGAGCGCCGATACCAGCAAGGGGGGGGGACGTTCTTTTGAAAAAGGGAGTAATCAGAGATTAGCCTGGATATGGAAACTTTAAACATCGACAGGACAAGCAAACAGCCGGTCTTTAAACAGATCTACGACATCCTAATCGCCGAAATGAAGGCCGGCCTTTACAGCGCCGGGGGGAAGCTGCCCAGCGAGAAGGAGCTTTGCACCCGCTTCGACGTGGAACGGAATACGGTGCGCAAGGCCCTGCAGATCCTGGTAGACGAAAGGCGGATCGCCCGGATACCCGGTATCGGAACCCGGATCATGTCCCCTTCCGGGGAAGGGCCGGCAAAGATCCCGGAAAACACGGAGGAGCGGTTCCTTTCCCCGGCCGATCCGCAACTCCCCGAAACCGATCAGGCCGGCAGGATCATCCTGCTTATCACCCAGATCGATTACCTCCACTCGGCGGGGGGGGAAAGTTTCCACTACAAACTGATCCACCGTTTTGAAGAGCGGTTCTCCCGGATGGGCTACAACCTGCTTTTCAAGCCGGTAGGCAAAAACGGAACCGTGGCCGAGACGATCCGCAGCGCGATGCCCCAGGGGATCATCTTTGACAGCTTCAACCCCGACGCCTCTTACCGGGAATCCGCCCGGTTCGGTCTGGCCTGTGTGTCGGTAAACCACTACACCCCCCTGTTTACCAGCATTGTGAGTAACAACTTTGACGGGGCCTACCAGGTGGCAAAACGGCTCATCGAGGCGGGACATAAAAAAATCGCCTTCATCCTGGGGAAGAGCAGCCACCAGACCAACATGGAACGGTTAAGCGGTATACGAACCCTCTACACCGCCCTGGATCTCTACCTCAGACCCAAGTACCTTATCCCCAGCGACTGGACCTTCACGTCCGGGACCAAAGCGGCAGAGAAGATCCTGGCCATGAAAAGCTCCGATAGGCCTACCGCCGTTTTCGCCTTCAACGACGATCTGGCCTACGGCTGCTACAGCGTCCTCCAGCGTCACGGACTTTCCGTGCCGGATGACATCAGCATCGTGGGCTTCGACAAAAGCGACCGCTACAGCGGCATGTTCCCTCCCATTAGTACGGTAGACGTGAACCTTAACGCCATTGTGGATTACGCCTTCTGGTACCTTACCGGCTGTCTTTCGAGGCAGGTGCCCGAAAGTTGCGCCAAGATCCAGATCGACGTCGCCTTCCGCGACAACGGCACCATCAGAAACATCCTTTAGACATAGGCATATTTAGGCTGAACTTTACAAAAAATGCGGCGGGGTCTGGCGCAAAGCGCTTGTCTCCCGCCGTCCATGCGGATAGATTTATCTAGGCAATGCGGCCATGGCTTTTCCCGCACCATTTCCCCGATGATTTGCGATGGGGTTTTATGGGTTACGGCGGAAACGGACAAAAGGTATTCGGCGGAAAAATCATCAATGGCTGCCATTCGGGACACATGACGAGCTTTTGAAGGGTCTACGCGGGTGTTTCGTTACAAACTCGTCAAGGGTATCGGCTTCTTCTTCGGGCAGCCAGAATCAGTCTGCCGGGCTAAATCCGCAGCCTGTTCACAAAGCAGCCGGCTTGTGGGACAGGCGATAAGTATACAAATCGATTTTTTTATTGACAGAGCCTTCCCCGATGGTATATATACATGTATATGGAATATTCAACTGTGGCGAAACTTCACCTTAGCCGTATCGGCATCGGATGCTGGGCCTTCGGCGGGGGGGAATACTGGGGAGAGCAGAACCAGAAAGACGTGGACGCGGTGGTCCGCATGGCCGTGGAAAGGGGCGTCAATGTTTTTGATACCGCCCGGATGTACAACGACGGGGCCAGCGAAATTTCCCTGGGGGCGGCCCTGAAAGGTATCCGGGACGGGGCCTTTGTCATTTCCAAGGTTTCGCCGGCCAGGGCGTACCGGAAAACCCTTAAAGAGGAATGTGAAATTTCACTGCGTAACCTGGGTACGGATCACCTGGATCTCTACATGATGCACTGGCCCATCAACCCCCTGGGGATTAGGCATTTTACCGGTGATCGGCGGATCGTAGAGAACCCGCCGGCTATGGAGGAGGCCTTCGGGGCCCTGATGGAACTCAAGAAAGAGGGCAAGATCCGCCATATCGGGGTAAGCAACTACGGCGTCAGGCAGTTGAGGGAGGCCGTGGCGGTCTGCCCCGAAATTGAAGTGAACGAGATGCCCTACAACATCATCTCCCGGGCCATCGAGGCGGAGATCATCCCCTACTGCGCGGATCAAAAGATGGCTATAATCTCCTCCATGACCCTCCAGCAGGGGGTACTGGCGGGGATCTACCAAAGCGCCGGCGACGTGCCTCCCCACCAGGCCCATTCCCGTCATTTTGCCCAGGAACGGGGAAAGGGTACATCCCGCCACAACGAGGAAGGGGCGGAAGAGGAAGTTTTCAAAACCGTGGCCCTGCTCCGGGAACTTTCGAAGGATCTGGGGGTTTCGGTAGCCCAGCTTTCGGTAGCCTGGGTGCTGGCAAACCCCCGTATCTCCTCGGCCCTCATCGGTTCCCGGAACGGGGCGGAGCTGGAAGACAATATCCGGGCCACGGAGTTGAAACTCGGAACCGATGCTCTGGACAGGATCAACCGGGTAAGCCAGGCGGTTCTCGACAAATTGGGAAACAACCCGGACTACTACGAAAACTCAAAGGAAAGCCGTATTTATTGATGTTTCCCCAAAACCAGCCGGGTTTTGGGAAAGGTTCTGTTAACCGGGAAAGCCGGTAAGGGGGGATCGTGAAAGCGTTACTGATGGAAGAGTACAAAAAACTAACGTACACCGATGTGCCGGATCCGGTAATCGAGACGGGCCGGGATCTTCTGGTAAAGGTAAAGGCCGTTTCCGTCTGCGGTTCGGATGTCCACGGCTTTGACGGTTCCACCGGCCGGCGGAAACCGCCCATCATCATGGGTCACGAGGCGGCGGGGGAAGTTGTGGACATTGGGAAAGAAGTAAAGGGCTTTAAGATCGGCGACCGGGTTACCTTCGACTCTACCATCTACTGCGGTAAATGTTACTACTGCCGGAACGGTCAGGTGAATCTCTGTGATGATCGGATGGTACTGGGGGTTTCCTGCGACGAGTACCGGCGGCACGGGGCTTTTGCCGAATACGTGGTGGTTCCGGAACATATCTCCTGCCGTCTGCCCCCGAACCTGTCGTACCAGGAGGCCGCCATGACCGAACCCGCCGGGGTGGCCGCCCACGCCTTCCGGCTGAGTCCGGTGGGGCTTAACGATACGGTGGCTATAGTCGGCGCGGGGCTTATCGGCCTCCTCCTCCTGGATGTGGTAAAGGCTTCGGTATCGGGCAGGATCATCGCCCTGGATACGGACGAAAACCGGCGGAAAATCGCCCGGGAAAGGGGTGCGGACGCGGTATTCGATCCCGCCGAAAAGGATTGCCGGGAAAAGATCCTGGCCTTCGCCGGGGGCCGGGGGGCCGATCGGGTCTTCGAGGCCGTAGGGGCCGCCGCCCCCATCCAGACCGCCATTTCCATTGTCCGCAAGGGAGGATCGGTCACCCTCATCGGCAACGTAAGCCCGGCCGTCGAGCTTCCCCTCCAGAGCGTGGTCACCCGGCAGATAAACCTTATCGGTTCCTGTGCCATCAGCGGGGAATACCCCCTGGTGCTGGATATGATCGCCCGGAAAAAAATCGACGCGGCCTCTCTGATTAGTAAGGAAGCGCCTCTTTCGGAGGGTCAGATCTGGTTCGACAAGCTCTATAACCGGGAAGACAATCTCCTCAAGGTGGTACTGATCCCTTAAGCCTGGGTAAAGTCCCCAAGCTTTTTGAAAGACACGGCGGAGGTAAAATCGTGAAAGATAAAGTACGGATCGGCCTTTTGGGCTACGGGAAGGTCGCCAACCTTCATGCCGAGGCATTGAAGGCGGTAACCCGGGGAGAACTGGCGGCGGTGTGCGGCCGGAACAGGGAGCGGCGGGACGCCTTCGCCGCCAAACGGGGGATCGCTTCCCGGGAAAGTGCCGTGGAGATGGTGGAGAAGGACAAGGTGGATGCGGTAATCATTACCACTCCCCACCCCCAGCACCGGGACGGTACCCTGGAAGCTCTGGCCGCCGGGGCTCATGTCCTGGTGGAAAAACCCATGGCCCTTACCGTGGCCGAATGCGACGAGATGATCGGCGCCGCCAAAAAGGCCGGAAAGATCCTCTCCCTGGTGTGCCAGCGCCGCTGGTTTCCCGCCTGCATCCGAATTAAAGAAGCCATCGACGCGGGGAAGCTGGGCAAGCCCGTCCTGGCCCAACTGACTATCCTGGGCTGGCGGGACAAGGCCTACTACGACAGCGATCCCTGGCGGGGTAAATGGGCCACCGAAGGGGGAGGGATCCTCATCAACCAGGCCCCCCACCAGATAGACCTGCTCCAGTGGTATATGGGCCCTTTCGAGGAGATCCACGGCTTCTGGGACAACTTTAACCACCCCTATATCGAGGTGGAGGACAGCGCCGTGGCGGCCATCCGCTTCAAAAACGGCGGCCTGGGTTCGGTACTGGTGAGCAATTCCCAAAAGCCGGGTATCTACGCCAAGGTGCATATCCACGGCAGTTCCGCCTGGTCCGCCGGGGTCCAGACCGACGGGGGCGCCATGTTTATCGCCGGGATGAGTTCCATCGTGGAGCCCCCCCTGAACGATCTGTGGACCATCGAAGGGGAGAAGGAACTGCTGGACAAATTCAGGGCCGAAGACGAAGCCTTCTTCAAGACCGTCAACGCCACGGTGTATTTCTTTACCCTCCAGCTTGAGGATTTCTGCGGCGCCGTCCGGGACGGCCGCCCGCCTGCCTCCAGCGGGGAAGAAGGCCGGGAGACGGTAAAGTTTATCGAGGCTCTGCTTAAAATAGGCGGTCCCGGGGACAGGGCTTGCCAATAAGCCTGTGCGGTTGTGGCGAATTAAGGTTGTATCGCGTAATTGTCTTTTACCGGTTTTTATGATATACTCTATGTTATGAATATTGTCATGTTTACCGATGCATACTGGCCCCGGGTGAACGGTATTTCCGTTTCAGTGGAATCGTTTTCCCGGGCCCTCCTTCGTTTGGGGCACCGGGTGATGATAGTCTGCTCAGTTTACCCGGAATCCCTGTTGGAAGAGTTCAAGTTTTTTACCGGTGAGGTGGAAAACAACGGTCCCGAAGAACCCATTATACTCAGGGCGCCTTCCATGCCCCTGCCGGTTTCCAAAGAAGACCGGCTTGCCAAAACTTCAGGCTGGTTCTGGGTAGCAAAACACATTGAAGTCTTTAATCCCGACATTGTCCACATCCACACGGAATTTGTAATTGCGGAATTCGGTTTTAACTATGCAAAACTTCACTATCTTCCGGCAGTTTACACCTTTCATACCATGTGGGAGGATTACGGTTTCTCCTATATCCCGCTGGCGCCGGGTTTTCTGCTGCGCTACATTGCCCGCCGGATTCTTAAAAACTCACTGCGCCGTGCGGATCTTGTTATCGTGCCCACTCCCCAGATACGGGAAGTAGTAAAGCGTTACCGGGTACGCAAAGAAACGGTGTTGCTTCCCACGGGTATAGATCCCAGGCAGTTTGATCACAGCAGGGAAGATATCGAAGCCTTTGGGAGAAAACTGGAGGAGAGGTTCCCCGGTCTCAAGGGCAAGCGTATCCTCCTCTTTGCAGGCCGGATAGCCCAGGAAAAGAATCTTTCTTTTTTGCTGAAACTGATCCCCTCTATACGGGAAGAGCATCCCGACACGGTGCTGCTCATCGTGGGAAACGGTCCGGATCTGGATTCTTTCAAAAAGGAAGCGGAAGAGCTGGGATTGACGGACTGTTGTTTTTTTTCCGGATACCTCAAGCGGGATGAGCTTTCCCTTGCCTATGCCGTTTCCGATATCTTTGTGTTTCCCTCAATAACCGAAACCCAGGGGCTTGTGACCATTGAGGCAATGCTTTCAGGCTTGCCGGTAGTGGCTATCGGCGAGATGGGAACCATCCAGGTGATGGGCGGGGACAACGGCGGCTTTATGGTAAAGAATGATCCTGAGGAGTTCAGGAAAAAGGTCTGCCTGCTTTTGAGCGACAGGGAACTCTATGAACAGAAGGTTCTCGATGCCAGGGTCCATGCCAAGTCCTGGACTATTGATACTATGACAGAAAGACTGCAGGACACCTACGAAAAGATCCTTGATGCGTGGCCGGGCAAGAAGAACGGCAGTTAGGTGCCGCGCTTAAAAACTGAATCGAACATGAAACGAAGTTTCATGCAGGTTCCGGATGATTTTGTCTCTCTGGGAATTGAAGCCGGTCTTGCGGAGCGGTTGCTGGAACGGGGCATAAAAAAACCTTCGGAAATTCAAAAACAGGTTATACCTCTGATTCTTGAAGGGAAGGATCTGTTCTTCAGCTCGGCGACGGGGACGGGGAAAACTTTTGCCTACCTTTTGCCTATACTGCAGAGGCTGAACGGGGCCGGGCCTTCGGCGCTGCTCCTTGCCCCTACATACGAACTGTGCGCCCAGATAAAAAACGAAACGGATTTTCTCCTGAAAACACATTCCGTTTCCCGTTCTCCGCATTCAAGCCTCCTCTTAATCGGCGGCGGAAATATCTCCCGGCAGATTGACGGCCTTAAAAAAGATAAGCCTATGGTAATTGCGGGAAATCCGGGAAGGGTGCTGCTGCTTGCAAAAATGAAGAAACTTTCATTGAAGGCCCTCTCTTTTCTCGTGCTTGATGAGGCCGACAGGCTTGTCTCGGACGAAAGCCTCGCAGAAACCCGTGAACTTTTAGAATTGATTGGCAGGGAAACGGAAATTTCACCGCTTGCCGCCGGGCCCGGAGGGCGGCCTGTGTATATTTCCTGCTCGGCAACCATAACGGACAAATGCCGCGAGAGGCTTCTGCCTTTTTTCAGGCCGGATCATGCCGTAGTATCCCTGTCAGACAGAGACGTGCTCCGGGAACGGATAGAACATTGGGCCTTCTTTGCGGAGCGCAGACATAAAATTTCATGCCTCCGTTCCTTTCTGGCGGCGGTAAAACCGGGGAAGGCTCTTGTGTTTTCAGGCGGCGCAGGACAGCCGGGCAATGTTGTCTCCCAACTCCAGTATCACCATATCAATGCCCTGCCCCTGTTTGCCGGCATGGACAAGAAGTCCAGGAAAACCGCCATAGACGGTTTCCGCAGCGGGAAGGTAGACGTGCTGGTCTCAAGCGATCTTGCCTGCCGCGGTCTTGACATAAACGGTGTCACTCATATACTTGCCCTTGACTGCCCCGGAGAAGATCTGGTCTACATACACCGTGCGGGAAGAACAGCCCGTGCGGGAAGGCGGGGGGTAATGGTTACCATAGGAGACGGACAGGAGATGAAGGCCCTCGCGCGGCTTGAAAAACGCCTTGGTATTACGGTGTATCCGAAGATCCTGATCCGGGGAAAAGTTGCGGCGGCTGACAGTGAATGTAAAGTTCTGCCCATACGGTAACCGGCTTTATGGACAGACGCTGCTTAGGGAAACGCTGATTGGAAGGCGGGGTTCCATATCCCGAGTCTTGCCCCGGTTAAAATCGGTACCGCATTAAAGCAGCACTAATTTATTTAATCGGGAATAAAACTTCCTTAGCGGGCAGTTCCGGCGGAAGGCGTGATGAGTACTTTTTCTATCCTGTTGCCGTCCATGGAAAGGATGCGGAAGGTGTAGGAACCGTATTCAAAGATATCATTTGTCTTAGGGACTTCTCCTGTCAGGGAGAGGATGAAGCCCGCCAGGGTATGATATTCCGGGTTTGGTCCCTGATTGCTGGAATTGAGGCTTTCAAGCGACAGAGCTTGTGCTATATCATCGATACTGATACTGCCGGAAGCAGTAATACTGCCGTCTTTTTCCCGGTTAAGTTCTTTCTCTCCCTCGGCCTCCGCGGAAAGCTGGCCTATAATCTCTTCTACCAGACCCTGTACCGGCAGTATCCCTGCAAAGCCTGAATATTCATCCATTACAAAGAGGTGGTCTGTTTCACCCTTTTTGAAGACTTCAAAGGCATTGAGAGCGCTCATGGTTTCCGGCACGAACTGAGGCTGTTTCAATATGCTTCTCAGCCCTCCCGCAAAACCGGAGAGCAGGGCCTTGAGTATGTCTTCGCGGAAGACCATGCCTACAATTTCGTCCAGAGCTTCTTTTGCCACGGGGAAACAGTTCTGGTTGTCTTTCTTGAGGGCAAGGCTGCGGATCTCTTCAATCCCTGCGTTTATTTCGATCCAGTCGATCTCGGAACGGTGGGTCATGAAGGCCCGTACAGGACGATCCCCCAGATAGAAAACTCCTTCCACCATGTCCCGTTCCCGGCTTTCCACGACGCCGGATTTTTCACCTTCCCTCAAGGCAATACGCAGTTCCTCTTCCGTAACGGCGGAAGTTTTTTCGTCAAAGCCGAAGGCGTTACGGATCAGTGCCTTGAGCATGAGGGAGAGAAAGCTGAAAGGCCGCGGAAGAGCCGCCAGAACTTTAACGAGGGGAAACACGGCAGCCGATACTTTTTCCGGCGCCGAAAGGGCGATCATTTTGGGAAGCATGTCCCCCAGGAGCACTGCCGCAACGGTGATGCACAGGGTAAGTACGGCAGGCCCGAGAATGCCGGCATAAGGGGCGATGCTTTCGATGTTTTTAAGGGATGCGCTAAGGTACCGCGCAGGCCCAAAACCTCCGGCCGCACCGGCAAGGATCTCCAGAAAGATGATCCATATACGCAGGCCCGCAAGAAATACCGGCGGATTTTCCACCGTTTCCAGAACCCGCCGGTACTTCCGGTTTCCATTTTCCGCCAGGGCACGAAGGTAGGTTTTCCGTGAGCAGGTAAAAGCGGTTTCCGCCAGGGTAAAAAAGGATTTGATAAGAATTACGGCCAGTATAAAGAGGATACGGGAGGAAATGTATTCGGCGCCGGAGATTCCGGAATTAAGCCAGGGATCCTCCATATTAACTGCCGATCTCTTCCCGTGTAAGGGGCCGCACGATGTGGATTCCCTCCTGACTGGTTTCCTGAACCTTGTTTTTGCCGTCGGGGGTGAGTTCTCCCAGGATCTGGACAATGGGGTACTTGGGTTTTTCGGGACTAACATCCACCACCTGGCCTTTTTTGGCATTGGAGAGGAGCACATAGAGGCCGATGGGATAGATTGAAAGGGAGAAAACCAGAGCCCGGACAACCGTCTCGTCGTACTGCTTGCCCTCGTTCTTCAGAAGCTCCAGCATGCCCGTGTAACCGTCCTTGGCTTCCTTGTGGGGCCGCTTTGTGGAGAGAGCCTCATAGGAGCATGCCACGGCAATTATCTTTGCATAGAGGCTTATCTTGTCGCCGGTGAGCTTCTGGGGATAACCCGAACCGTTTTCCCGTTCATGGTGTTCAAGGGCGGCCACGCTTACCGAGAGGGGGAAATCGAAGGATTTAAGGATATTGTAGGAGAGCACCGGGTGGGTAAGAATGGCCTTGCGTTCCTGGGGAGTCAGGGGCCGCCTGGACAGGTAAACTTGAGGCGGCAGCTTCATCATGCCTATTTCGTGGAGCAGGGCCGCCACACCCAGCTCTATGAGCTTGTGTTTGACCAATTTCAGCGTAAAACCGATGATAATCGCTATTATTGTGGAACGGACCGCATGGCTTGCCAGGTAGTTTTCATCCGGCGAAGGCTCGGTATTCCGCATAACCCGCATGATAAAACGCCGGTCTTCCTGGATAATCTCACAGGCAGTCTTGACTTTATCCGCCACCGCCTTGAAGATTAGGGTGTTTTTGATGGCTACTTCGGTTAAAAGAGTCTCTACATATTTCTGAAAGGCCGTATAGAATTCTTCAGCCCGCTTGATCTTATCGCCGTCGGAGAGGAGGGACACCCGGGCCAGCTCCTGTTCCTCCAACGCGTCTACTTCTTCGGCCGCGTATTCTTCCCGGGGCTCTCCTTCGGTTAAAATTTCCTTGAAATTCCAGTCCTGCAGGGCCTTGAGCAATTGAGCGTCAAAGGGTGTCTCGGGAGCGGTCAGTATAAACTGGTTATCCAGATAAACCGTCTTGGAAAAATAACTGTTCAGCGGTATCTCTTCCAGCACATAATGTCTCATCGGTTTTCTCCATTCCTTCCTTACTTGCAATTTGTTCCGAATATTATTAAGTTAAAAAAACACCCCAAAGCTGCCAATTTGGGACAAGTTCACCGTTATTATCATTCTCGGTATATTATAGGGGATATTGCATTTGAAATTCAAATCCATTTTTATCATCTTTGATGTAATTATACTCTTTTTCCTGCTTTTACTGACAGTCATGCCCATTTTTACCCTGGGGCCCTCCGTGACGCCGGATTTTTTGACCTCAATATGGCCCCTGTTCCTTGTTTTTTTGGCTGCTCTGATTTTTTTGAATGTTTTTTATGTTCTCAAGTACCCGCTTTTCAGGCTTTTGGAGATGGAAGACTGGCCTGCCCTTATCCGGTATCTTGAGCGGAAGGTGATTCAGGACGGGCATTACAGCGCTTCCCTGGTACGGCTTTTGGCGAATACCTACCTCGTCATGTCCGATTCCGCGGGACTGACAAGTTTTGAGGCGAAAGTTGCCATTGCCAAACCGGCCCTGCTGGAGTCCAATGCCCTGATCTTCGGCGCCGCCCGGATTCTCAAGGGAGATTACACCGGCGCGGAGGTTTTTTTCAAGAACCGGCTGCATGGAAAGGCAAAACGGGACAGGGACTGGCTCCAGTGGTACTATGGTTTTTCCCTGCTGCTGGAGAGGCGTTTTGAAGAAGCGGCCGGACAATTCAGGGCTTTGGCGGCATTTTCGACGGATGCCATGGTAACAGGCCTTGCCTCCTGGTTTCTCTTTGATGTGCTGGCAAAGAACACGGATCAGGGAGAAACGGCCCTGAAGAGCGCCGGGGAAGGCCGGGTGAGGCTCTGTAAGGATATAAAGACCCGTAAAGACTGGGAGAAGGAAGGAGCCAAACTGGAAACTGAAGTTCATGCGGTAATTCTGAAGAAATACATCGACAAGGCTGCCGATTGGATCTACGGCAGTACGGAGAAAAGGGCATTCATATGAAAAGTTTTTCAAAATCGGTAAAACTGAATGAAGTGTGTTACGACATACGCGGCCCGGTACTCAAGGAGGCAAAACTTCTTGAGGATGAAGGTTTCCGCGTCCTCAAGCTCAACATAGGAAATCCCGCGGCCTTTGGTTTTAACGCACCGGATGAGATAATTCACGACATAATAGTGAATCTGCAGAATGCCCAGGGCTACGGAGACAGCCGCGGCCTCTTTGCGGCCCGCAAGGCGGTCATGCATGAATGTCAGCTTAAGGGGATTATGGATGTAGGCATAGATGATATCTACATCGGCAACGGGGTGAGCGAACTCATCATGATCGCCATGCAGGGCCTTCTGGATTCAGGCGATGAGGTTCTTATCCCCATGCCCGACTATCCCCTCTGGACGGCGGCAGTAATTCTGTCGGGAGGCAAGGCGGTACATTATCTGTGCGATGAAGAATCCGGCTGGAATCCCGATCTTGATGATATCCGTTCAAAGATAACAAGCCGCACCAAGGCTGTCGTGATTATCAATCCCAATAACCCTACGGGCGCGGTGTACAGCCGGGAGATTCTGGAAGGGATAGCAAAGATAGCGCACGAAAACAATCTTATCGTCTACGCCGATGAAATTTATGACAAGATAACCTATGACGGGGCTGTGCATATCCCCATGGCAACCATTGACCCTGAAATTCTCACGATTAGTTTCAACGGTATGAGCAAGGCCTACAGGGCCGCAGGCTTCAGGGCAGGCTGGATGTTTCTGTCGGGCAACAGGAAATGTGCGGAAGGCTATGTAGATGGTCTTGAGATACTTTCCAACATGAGACTCTGCGCCAACATGCCCGCCCAGTTCGGCATACAGACGGCGCTGGGCGGCTACCAAAGCATCAAGGATCTCATCATTCCCGGAGGAAGACTTAAAGAACAGCGGGATGTGGCGGTCGGCATGGCAAGCGCCATCCCCGGCCTTTCCGTGGTGATGCCCAGGGGGGCCCTTTACTGCTTCCCCAAGGTGGACATAGCCCGCTTCAACATTACCGATGATGAAAAGTTCATGATGGATCTATTGCGGGAGCAGCATCTCCTCATGGTTCAGGGTACGGGTTTTAACTGGCAGAAACCGGATCACTTCCGTATCGTCTTCCTTCCCGACAAGGACACCCTCGCTGACGCAATGAAGAGACTTGCCGTATTTCTGGAACACTACAGGCAGGATTGAAAAAGCGCCGTTAGCGGCGGCATTACTGCTGCCGGGTAACGGCGCATTCTTCAATTTCAATAGAGCTTGTTCCGAAAAAACCTGAGTTTTTGGGACAAGCTCAATACGCCTTATTTTTTTGCATTAAGTTCGTCAATGACCGGCTGGATCATGGGCATCTTTTCGTTGACCCATGCCCTCCAGTTGGCTTCGATGTCGCCGGGTTTGACAATCAGCGCCGAATATTCGTTGGCATAATCCATGGACGCCATATTCAGGGCGCGGGAAGCATGGAGAACCATATTCCAGTCTACTTCCGGCGGGAAAGATTCATCGGTTGACTGTTGCTCCCTGTTAACAAAGAGATCCCTGGTTCTGTCAC
Source organism: Treponema sp. (assembly GCA_031278095.1). Lineage (GTDB taxonomy): Bacteria > Spirochaetota > Spirochaetia > Treponematales > Breznakiellaceae > JAIRNJ01. The sequence continues at coordinate 17,106 of JAITLC010000033.1, read as the reverse complement.
GGTATGCCTTTTTATAGTTGGGATCGCTGAACTGGAAATCGTCCGAGAGAATCAGCATATTGACGTATACCGGCAGCATAGCGTACTTTTCCCAGAGGGAGGCGCCGGCTTCCAGTTTGGAAACGATATTGCCTGATGCATCCAGTTCCCAGTCAACGCCTTTGATGCCGCAGCGGAGAATGAGCTGGCCTTCATCGGTACATGAGTAATCAAGCATCTGCAGGATGCGGTCAAGCTTTTTGTCGCTGATCTTGGGTGAAAAGGCAATTACACCCCAGTAATTTAGCCTTAATTGATCATGATAGTAACCGTCTTCGCCGAGGAGGTTAACAACCTGAACGGTATCATCATAGTTGAGGTTCTGATCCCGCTTCATGTGTTGATCAAATTCAGTCATTCTCCATGCCATGCTTTCTGCGACGGCAATCGCGGAACGGCCTACCGTATAGAAAGCGCCGAGGTCGTCCGGATCCTGAATCGTGTAGAATTCCCTGTCCAGGAGTCCATCCCTGTAGGCGCCGTTGAGCAGTTTAAGCACATCGAGAGTTGACTGATCCGCGCCTCCCCAGTGATACTTGCCGTCTGTGCCCTTGTAGAAAACACCGTTGGCATTATACCCGTTATACTGGTTGTTGGAACCGACAAACAGATTCAGCCAGCCTGTACGGCATACGATGGGTGAAAAATTGGAGCCTACCTTTCCGGGATCGGCGGCCTTTATCTTTCTTGCCAGTTCAATTACTTCCGAAATTTTCATTGCATCGGGGAGTGTAACTCCTGCCGCCTTTGCCCAGTCTTTCCGTATGTACAGGGAAACATGGTTGGAAAGTTTTTTTGCGGGGCGGTTATTCGCGTAGAGCGGCCGGAAGAGAAAATAAGTACCGCCGAAAGTTTTTTCATCAAGTTCCGCAAGGGGGACATTGGTCTGGGTTTTTGCAAGATTCGGATACTTTGTTTTCCAGTCATTCGGAAGCTTTTTTACCATTCCCTGTTCCGCATAGTCGATTGCTTCGCCATGCACATAGTTCCATGCAAACATTTCAGGAGCGTCCCCGGAGTTGATCCACACACGGAGTCGTTCCGCCCAGTTTTCGAATGTCAGGGGTGTAAGCTTGTAGCTGATATTAAAGGTATTTGTCCATTGCCTTACAAACGCATCTCCGCTTGTATAGTCCCTGCTTGCATCGATCATTACATCGGCATGTTCAATGGTCATGTGTTCCTTAAAGTCCCTGCCCGCAAACCACCCTTCAGTACTCCCGGCTATTTTTTCGCCTGTTTGTGAAGGGCCTGACTGGGCCTGTTTCCCGCCGGCAGAAACTGCCGAAAGAGATACTGCAATTAACAGAATTGACAGTAAAACGCCTTTCTTTTTCATCTTTATCCTCCAAAAAATTAATTTAAGGTCTTACGCCTTTATGGCGCCGACCAGAATTCCTTTGGCAAAATGTTTCTGCAAAAACGGATAGATACACATAATCGGAAGCATGGTAACCATGACGGCGGCCATTTTTATCCCGTTTGTAAAAGCCCGGTCAATCATGGGAACACTTGCATTGAGCTGGCCCTGGGCAATCGAATCTATTACGATTGAACGCAGGACAAGCTGTAAAGGCTGTATTTCCCCACGACGGATGAAAACCATTGCGTTAAACCACTCGTTCCATTTATCTACTGTATAGAACAGGGTCATGGTTGCAAGTATCGGCAGTGAAAGCGGTAGAATAATGTTGAACAGTATTGTCCAGTCTCCTGCCCCGTCGAGTTTTGCGGATTCGACAAGCGATTCGGGAAGGTTCGAAAAAAAGTTGTAAACTAAAATCATGTAAAAGGTATTAAGAGCGCCTGTAAGTATTACTGACCAGATGGTATTTGTCAGATGCAGCGTTCTTACAACCAGATACAAGGGTACTATTCCTCCCTGGAATATCATGGTAAAGAGTACGAACATGAAGAAAAATTTTCTCCCCGGAAAACCCCGCCGGCTTAAGGCATAACCCATTGTCGTTGAAAGAAAGAGACTCATTGGTACGCCGATTGCGATAATAGTTAATGTTGTTCTGTAACCAGCCCAGATTCTTCCATCCTTGAAAAGTTCCTGATATGCCTTTAATTCAGGCGCTTTTGGGAAGAGAAGCAGAGGAGTTTCAAGGTACTCCTTGTAACTGGTAAACGAGATCGCAACTGAATTGAGAAAGGGAAGGAGGATAATCAATCCCCAAAAACTTAAGAGGATAAACAGTATGATATCGATCATGTCAAATTTACGAAATAGTTTTTTCTTCATCATACCTCCCGTGTTCCCATAAGACCGCCGCCTCCCATCATGATGGAAAATTTGTTTGCCCCCAACAGAAGCAGCATATTAAGAACCGAACGGATAAGGCTTACGGCAGTCGAATATGAAAAATCCGCGGCTGACTGGAAGGTAATACGGTAAATATACATATCGAGAACTTCTGTTGCATCCTTGACGGCCGCATTGTACATGTTGAAAAGCTGATCAAACCCCAGTGTCATGATGGAGCCGGAAGTTAATATGAACATCACGATGATGGTGGGCATGATACAGGGTATGGTAATATGGAAAAGTTTTGTGGGCCGTGAGGCTCCGTCGAGATCCGCCGCTTCGTAGAGCCCCATATCTATGCCCGATATTGCCGCCAGGTAGATGATCGAGCCATAGCCCGCATACTTCCAGATATCGGTAAAATAGAGCATGGGAATGAAGATTGCCGGCGTACCGAGAAAACTTACCGGTTTTCCGCCCATGCTGATAATCAGTTGGTTGATAAAACCGCTGGCCGCAAAAACATTATTTACGATGCTTGCGACGATAACCCACGAAAAGAAATGGGGAAATGTATAAATCGTTTGCAGCACCCGTTTGTATTTTTTTGATTTGAATTCATTGATAAGAAGGGCAAGTATAATCGGAGCGGGAAACTGGAATATCATGCGGCCGAAGTTGATGTATACGGTTTTCCACAAGGCCCGCCAGAACGCCGCATCCCGGAATACATACTCATAGTTGGCAAGACCCGTAAAGGGACTACGGAGAATTCCCAGATTTGCCTTGTAATCCTTGAAGGCCAGGGAAAGCCCGCCCATGGGGAAATAGGCAAAGATGATATACCATACAAGTCCGGGCAGAAGAAGGGTATAAACTACACGATGTTTCCAGATTTCTCTCCAGAGACTGTTTCTCAGCGGAGCCTCCGCCTTGCCGCGGTTCATCCGGAACAGGCGCTTCTTGTCACTATATGTATTGTCTTTCATTGATTGTTCCAGAATAAAGACGAAAAAACATGTTTGTATAGAAACAAAAACAGGTTTCTTTATGATTATTCAAGGTTTTTATATACGGGCTGCCGGACGGATGAATTGTACTAGACACTGATAACTCATGTTACGCAAAAACAGGAATTAACCACGGACGCAGTGGACGAACACGGACAAAATTCGGGAATTTCGATCAAAAGTCCGTGTTTTTCCGTGTGGCCGGTGGTTTCTCCTATTCTTCTGCGTAAGGTGAGCGATAAAAGCAAATTGTTTTTTTGAAATCCCTGGTGTATAGTTACAAAATGGTCTCGCCAAGCTCAAGAACCAAATCGAATATGCTGAAGAGGCTCTGGTATTCCCTGAACGGGCGTATACGGATCTGCCTTGTTATTTCCATTCTTGGCATGACTGCGGCATCGCTTTATGCCTTTGTTTCCACCTGGATTTCAGTCCATACCGAAGTCTACCGGTTCTTTTATACCATGGAAGATCAGTTAAGGATACGCATGGAATCCTATTTTGCCGAAATTGAAAATATTGCAAGGCGGGTTGGATATTCATTAACAGTGCAGCAGTACCTTCTCTCCGATGTTCCCGAAACGGTGATATTCAGTTATTCTGCCGCGGCTTCGCATATTGCCGATTCCTCCGGACTTGCGGGAATCTATAAGAACATTTTCCTCCGGGCGGGAAACCGCCGCTATCTCCGGGCAAATCTGAGTTACCTCGGGGAAATTCAGACAAATTTGGAGAATTCTGTTTTTTGGCAAGAGCATAGTATCATAAAGCCGTTTTTTGCCAAATGCGCAACTCCGGGTAACTCCGCTCTTGTTATTTATTATTTTCCGGTATTCAGTATTCTTTCTTCACGGCCCGAAAACGTGATTACAGGCGCCCTGGTGTGCGACATGGATCCGGTCATTGATTCGCCCTTTTTCCCCGGGCCCGATGCCGAAGGGACGGCCATGCTGCTCTACGATGATTCAATCATCTATTCAAACGCCGCGGTTTCCGATTCGGAGAAAGCCGTTCTTGATCGGGCGGAAGAAGGGCAGGGCCGTATCCGCATGGACGGCAGACAATATTTGACCATAAAAATATCGGTGCCGTCAAAATCCCTGCAGGGAGACGAGCCGCCTGTCCTTCGCTGGGACTATATTTACTATATTCCGGAAACCGTGCTTGTATCGAGAGTTTTTTCCCGGATGAACAGGGGCCTTTTTATAATGGGATATGTAGTGATACTGCTGATTATCATTCTTGCACTGATCATGCGTTCGGTGAATACGGGAATCGGCAAGATGACCGAGGATCTTGATACGCTGGGGTATGACGGTGTTGTTTCCGGCGGGAGTCCGGAGGGAAATAATACTATGCGTTCCCGGCGGGGAATACCGGTAGCCATACGCCAAGGCCATCTTGAAGAACTGGAACACATATCCCGGTCAGTCAGCCTCATGCTGGAACGGATCAACAATGCGGTGTTCAGGGAACAGGAAGCCAATAACAGGCTTCTGGAGGCAGTAACCGCCCAGGCGCGGGCTGAGTTTATGGGTTACCGTACCCAGATAAACCCTCATTTTCTTTTCAATACCCTGGAATGCATGAGGGCCATGGCGCATAACGGCAGGGATACTGTTCTGGAAACAATGATTTCTTCCATGTCCCGAATGTTCCGTTATTCAATCTATTCAAAACCGATGCTCAGCCTTAAAATGGAGCTTGAGCATGTTGAAAATTACATGAAGGTGATGAACATACGGAGCGGCGGGAAATATACCCTTAAAATTGAAGTGTGTCCCGAAGCTGCCGAAAGGCTCGTTCCTTCTATGATACTGCAGCCCTTAGCGGAAAATTCGATTACCCATGGGTTTGTGGAACCTCCGCACAGTAACTGTGTCATACTGATTCAGGCCCGTCCGGTAAACGGAAAATCCCTGCTGCTCCGCCTGACCGATAACGGCTCCGGCATTAAAGAAGAAGAATTGCCGCTGCTGAAAGAAAGGCTTGATTCCGGGGATGGAATTGACGCCCTGCATAACATTTACCGCCGGATGCGGATTTGTTTCGGCAAAGACTTCAGTTTTGAAATCAAATCGAAACATGGATTTTATACGCTTGTAGAGATGCTGATCCCCGGTACTGCGGAACTGGCAATTCCGGAGATTAAATGAGGTGAGAGAATGTACCGTCTTTTGCTTGTTGATGATGAACCCTGGGCCCTGACCGGGCTTAAGGAGATAATCCCCTGGGATGCATACGGCTTTGAAATCGCCGCCCTCTGTAAAAATGCGGAAGAAGCCCTGGAACTGTGCAGGAAGACTGTTATTCATGCTGTATTTACCGATATCAGAATGCCGGGTATGAACGGAGTCAAACTTATCGGGAAAATCAAGGAGCTTAAATCTGATACGGAATGTGTCATCGTAAGCGCCTATAGTGATTTTGAGGCTGCCAGGGAGGCTATTGAACACCGGGCATCCGGCTATCTCCTCAAGCCTCTGGAGGAAGCGGAAGTGCGAAAGACTGCGGAGCGGATCAGATCATTGCTTGATGAGGGGAGAAGTGAAGATCTGATACTCATTCCGCCGGACAGAGATTCTCTCGGGAAGGCGTCGGAACGGATCGGACAAATGTTGCCGCTTCCGTGGCATTGTGCCGTCCTTTTTCCGGATGAAGGGTTGTTTTTTTCTTTTCATGATCCGCCTCCCCTTGTTCCCCTTACAATCCAGGGCGCCGCGGTACATGCGGCCATTGTGTCGTCTGCGGAAAGAAATACGGCAATTGCCAAACCGGATGGGACACGGGGAGAATTTTTCCAGGGAAGATGGCATGAGGGCTCCGGAGAACTTGAGTCGATGCTTATGGAGGCCTCAGCCGCCGGATGCGGTAATTTTGTGTATACTGAAAATCCGGCAGTTTCCGCCATACAGTTTTTTATAGGAGAGAATTATTTTGAAAATTTCAGTCTTGAAGAACTGGCCTCCCGTTTTTCGGTCTCGAAAAGTTATATAGGGGAATTGTTCAAAAAATACGCCGGAGAAACAATAGTTCGTTTTACCGGAATGGTACGTCTTGAAAATGCATGCCGTCTCCTTGAGTATACGGAAAAACCCGTGAAGGAAATTGCCGATAAAACCGGATTCAACGACATAAGCTATTTTTGCAGGAGTTTCAGACGGCGTTTCGGTATTACTCCCTTCGCCTTCCGGGAACGCCGGCTCGACGAAGGACACTCCAGGCCGGATTTTTCACTGCCGGAATTCTCCGCCGAAGCCCGAACGGGCCAATCAGCGGGAGATTGAAAAAACAGCCTGAGTAGTTTATATTTGAAACTATGGATCAAAATGAAATAAAGCCGCCGTTTGAACCTGCCCGTTACACCAGCCGCAGGATTCAAGGCCCCCTGAACATCGACGGCGATCTTGAAAAACAATGCTGGAAACACGCGGAGAAATCGGGCCGCTTTGTGGACATGGTAAACGGGGAGCCTGCCTTTTTTGATACCCGTATGGCGAGCCTCTGGGATGAACAGAATCTTTACATCGCCTACTGGCTTGAGGAACCTCTGGTACGGGCACGTTTTACCGAACGCGATTCCCTTGTCTGGTTTGACAATGACGTGGAACTTTTTCTTGACGGTGAAAATTCCTACTATGAATTGGAAATAAATGCCTTTAACACGGTTTACGAAGTCTTCTTTGTCTACCAGGATGCCCTGAAACAGGGGAGTCGTTTTTCCGGTAAGGCGGAATTTGACCTTTACAGTAGAAATGTCGATGTGCTTTGCGGTTTTCAGGATTCTTCCCGTTACGGAAAAAGCAAGAAACGTTGGGCCTTTATGGACTGGGATTTTCCGGGACTTAAAACCGGGGTAAAAGTCCAGGGAAGCATCAACGATCCTTCCGTTACGGATAAAGGCTGGACAGTGGAAATTGCCCTTCCCTGGGAGGGTTTCGGCGCTCTGCTCCCCGGCCGGATTTTTCCTCCAAAAAAAGGCGACAGTATCCGTGCCGCTTTCTTCCGTTTTGAGGCCCTGCGTTATCATAACAAAACGGTACCCGAAAGCGCCGGCTGGGCCTTGAATGCCCACGGGGTTTACGATTCACATCTTCCGGAGAAATTTTCGGTTCTTTATTTTGAAGAATAGACTTGTTACGGAAGCCGTTTGCTTCTCTGCTAACCTGCGGTTAGCTTGCAAGTCCTGCAGTTTTTCGCCTGCCGGCTGTGAAACATGCTTGTTTTTTTCTTTGATTGACAGGTAGGGTTTATACCCGGGGGCTTGCCTCTGTTGCGAAATACTATAACCGGAATAACGAGGGTGGATAGTGAGTAATGAACGAAGGTATAAATTGGTATAAACCCCGCATGCAATCCATGCCTTAGGGTCCCTTTCTTTCAAAAACCCCGGAACAATTCTTTTACCGGTCTTTTCTTCTTCCCTTTTGTATCTTTACCTGCTGTCAACCAGGATGCCGGAAAGGATTGCGGAGGCCCTGAACGTGGATACCGCCGCGTTATTTTCCCCGGAAGCAGGGCCGCAATTTCGGAACGGATCTCCGCCCTGCGGCGGGAAGGGAGATCCCGGTTTGCAATTCGACTTTTTTAGGAAATACTCTATCCCGTAATTGCTTACAGGATAGAGAGTCGGAGATGAGCCGCGGCCGATTCGAACGGCCGACCCACGCCTTAAAAGGGCGTTGCTCTACCTACTGAGCTAGCGGCCCGTACCCGGTAAGCCTAACAAAAAACACCCTTTTTAGTCAATCGATTTGTTCAAGAATCACCTGTTTCCCGAACAAGTCCTGCAAAATGCTTTGCCTATGGATGTACCGGCGGGAACATACGGTCAGGATACTTTCGGAAAACTATACCGACCGGACAGTCAAGACCGTAGATACTATAGACAAAGACTTCGAATTATATATATACTAGATAATATCAAAATAATGTACAATATGACAAAAACATTAAATTTGTCATATTTGTAGGAGGAAAAATGGGATCAAAACGTTCAGAGAGTTCTTTTTATCAGTCTTCCGGCGAAAAGAAGCTGGATTCGGTTTTCCTTTTTGCTACAGGGAAATGTAATGCAAGGTGCGCCCACTGCTTCTATGCGGTAGACATGGATAAATTGCGGCCCGATCTTGACACCGAAGACTGGAAAAAAATCGCCCGGACTTCAAAAACGGTGCAAAAACTATGGATTTCCGGAGGAGAACCGACTCTGCGAGAGGATCTGCCTGAAATCATCGAAGAATTCTATAACAATAATCCGCTAAAGGACATCAATCTCCCGTCCAACGGAATACTGGGCGATCGTATTATTGAATGGTTCTCCCGGCTGCGCACAAGCTGCCCTAAACTCAACATTACCTTCGGCCTTTCGCTGGACGGATTTGCTATTTCCCATGACAGGCAGCGGGGAGTACCGATATTCTACAAGGCTGTCGAAACATTGAAACGGGTAGAGGACACCTTCAAGGATGACGCCCATATTCAAACGAATCTGGCTACCTGCGTCACAAAAATTAACCTTGACGAGATTCCGGATTTTTACCAGTGGGCGTGGGGAAGGCTCGGCGTAACGAGTCATGTCTGCGACGGGGCCCGGGGCGAAACCCGTGAAGGCGGCATAAAATGCGTTACCGAAGAGATTGCCCAGGAACTGCAGGACAGGTTTGCTCCGTATTATATAGGCTACGGCAGGCGCATGGCAGCCCGGATGGGCGGCGGATTCGTTAAAAGGTACATACAAAAAACAGCCTATATCGGGCTTATACGTTCCCTGTTCGCCATCAGCAGAAGCAATATGACCAGGCCCACTCCCTGGGGTATGAATTGCCCTGCGGGGGAAACGACTCTCGTTATCGACTATGACGGCCGTTTCCGCGTCTGTGAGATTCGCGATCCGATAGGCAGCGTAAAGGATTACGGTTGCGATACGCAGGAGATCATGCGCAGTGATGTGATGAAAAAAGAAATCGAAATGATAGGGCACGGTTATACGGCGAATTGCTGGTGCCAGCACGGCTGCTGGATCACCTCGGCCCTGCTCTCCAACCCGAAGATGATGTTCCGGAAAATACAATCGGGATACAGGGAGGTTAAGCGTCTTGCCAAAGGCATGGATCTTAAAAAATGCGCAGACAGGGAAGTCCTGGAGGCGATTGAAAAAAAATACAATCTTGACAGTGCAAAATTAAAGGCGATTGGGGTCATAACATGAAGCCCTTCGCCCGTATCAAACAGAGGTTACAATGAAAGTACTAATGATGTGTCGCGGTTCGCAGGGTGACGTTTATCCGCATTTTGCGCTTGCGAAGAAATTGACCGAGCGCGGTCATGATGTCATGCTGAATGTTACGGCGCAATTCGAGGAGATTGCAAGGAAATCCGGAATCCCTTATACGGTAACACCGGACAAAGGCCTCGATGAATTGATGAAACAGAGCGATGTTAATCTGAATACCGCCCTGAAATATCTGGGGCAGATTATTTCGCGGCAGTTTGAATATTTCGTACCAATGATCTCCGGCTACGACATGCTTGTTGCGGGGAATGCGGAGTTCGCCGCGCCGCATATAGCCGAATATGGCCGGAAGAAAATCATACGGGTCAGCTTTGCGCCGGTTCTGCCGACGGGGAAATTCATGCCGCCCCTTACGCCGCTTGTGAAACCGTTTCTGTTTCTAACCATACCCCTGATGTGGAAGCTTACAAATACGGCAATAAGTCTGCCGGTCATCAGGCAGATTAACTTTCACCGGAAAAAATTCGGTATGGCGCCGATTAAAAATCAGGGAGAATATGCGCATGCCAATTCATTCAATCTTTTGATGTACAGTGAGCTTCTGGGAGAGGTTGATGAGGAATGGAACTACCGGTGGGATGTAAGCGGATATTGTTTCTATGACTTGCTGCCGTACAAAGAGGATCTGTACAGGGATTTTGTTGACTTTATAAAGAAAGACGAAAAGCCGGTTTTGTTTTTCACCGTGGGCAGTACCAATGTTGCCAGGCAGCAGGAGATAGCCGATTGGCTTTTGACCATTTGCCGGAAGTACGGCTACAAACTGATTGTCGGCTGCAACTGGAGAAAAACCGCCGAAAATCTTGAACAGCATGAAGATCTTTTTATACTTGACGGTATCATCCCGCATAATCTTGTTATGCCCCACTGTACGGCCATGATTCACCACGGCGGTTCGGGTACCACGCACAGTGCGGCGCGTGCGGGAAAACCGCAGATGATCTGTTCCGCCTTTGTTGACCAGCCGTATTGGGCCTCCCGCGTCAAGGCCCTCGGCCTGGGGCCCGGCCCGGTAAACACCAAAAAGGTCAGCTTTGAAAAGCTTGAAAAAAAGTCTGTCGATCTAATGACCAATTCCGCCTATAAAAAAAATGCGGCGGAACTTGGCGAAAAATTCCATACGGAAAACAGTCTTGATAAGGCGGCGGACACCATCGAAAAAGTGTTTGCAGGCTAATCGGCGCCTGTCCATAATGTAGACACATTATGGACAGGCGCCGATTGGAACAAGTTCAATGTTTCCCTAAATCTTCTTCAATGTTGAAGAAGTATCTTTTTTCAGGTAACCTGAATTCATGCGGAACATCGTATTTTCAGGCGGCGGTAGCGGCGGGCATATCTACCCCGGTTTGGCAGTAGCCGCCCGGATAAAAGAGCTGAGACTCTACCGGGTTTTCTGGATTGGGCAGGGAACCGGGATGGACAGGAGTATCGTGGAAAACGAAGGTATCGAATTCTACGGAATTCCTGCCGGAAGACTCCGGCGCTACCTCTCCCTCAAGACGATACCGGATTTTTTCCGGGTTATTGCCGGTTTTTTTGCCGCACGGCGCATCCTTAAAAGAGAAACCCCGGTACTGCTCTTCTCCAAGGGGGGCTTTGTCTCGGTTCCGCCCTGCGCGGCGGCCGCTTCCCTCAAAATTCCCGTCTATACCCATGAGTCGGACATCAGTCCGGGACTGGCCACGAAGATAAACGCCCGTTTTGCCGCCTCTTCGGGGGGACGAATCTTTACGGCCTATGAAGAAACGTCGGCTTTTTTCCCGAAGGCGCTGCGTTCCCGTATCACTGTCAGCGGCCAGCCGGTACGGAGCAGTTTCCGCAAGGCAGATCCTCAAAGGGGGAAGGCGTTTCTCGGTGCAGCCGTGGATGAGCGGATTCTCCTCGTTCTGGGGGGGAGCCAGGGGGCCCGGGAACTCAACGAACTTGTCAAAGAGAGTCTGGACGCTCTTACCCATTACTATACGGTGGTGCACCAGACAGGCCCTAAAAACCAGTGGAATCTCAAGAAGGGCAGCCGCTACCGTTCCTATGCCTTCATCGGGAAGGAGATGCCCGATGTGATTGCCGCCGCCGAACTGGTGCTGGGGCGGAGCGGGGCAGGCACGGTCTGGGAATGCGCCGTCACCGGGAAACCCATGATCCTCATTCCCCTTGCGGGTACGGGAACCAGGGGGGATCAACTGGAGAATGCCCGTTACTTTGAAAAGGCCGGCGCCGCATTGGTATTGTATCCTGCCGGCGGGGAAGCCCTCGTTTCCGCGGTAGGGGAACTTCACGACAATGAGGCAAAGCGAAGCGCTATGGCCGCCGCTTCCCGGCGCATCGGGGAGAAGGATGCGGCCTCCTTCATTGCCGCTTCCCTGTCCCGGCCTCCGGAGGAAACTCAATGAGGGAGATCGCCGCTATTGATTGGGTCTTTGTCGTTCTGGCACTGATCTTTATTATCCGTTCGGGACTCAGGGGCTTTATCAGCGAGTTTACCGGCATGGCTTCAGTGATCCTGGGAATCTTTGCCGCTTTTTTCCTCTATAAAAACGGCGGAATCTATCTGCGCCAGCGTTTCATGCCGAACATCAAGATTATCCCGGAAATTCTTGCCTTTCTGGCCATATTCCTGATTGTCTTTGTGCTCATTAGGATTGTAGGTTTCCTGCTTCGGGATATTTCCGAACGGATCAATTTCCATTCGTTTGACCATTTTCTGGGTGTGATTCTCGGCATTGCTCAGGGCTTTACGGTGATTACCCTCCTGCTTCTTGTCCTGACCCGGCAGCCTCTCTTTGACGCAGGCCCCATTCTGGAAAAAAGCGTCTTCGGGGATTTTATCCTTCCCCTGATCGCGGAGAAGGTAAAAGATGTTTGAAAATCTCATCGGGCAGCCGGCCCTTGAACAGATCCGGGAGGATCTTCTGCGCTTCCGGCTGGCCCCTTCCATGCTCTTTTGGGGACCCCCCGCTTCGGGAAAGGGGACTGCCGCCCTGGAACTGGCGCGGGTTCTCTCCTGTGAGGCTGCAGGCCGGCATTACGGTGAATGGAACTGCGGTTGCCCTGCCTGTACCCGGTACCGGCTTCTCCTTCATCCGGATCTTTTGATGCTGGGAAAGCGGAATTTCAGGATGGAGATTGCCGCCGCGGGAGCCGCTCTCGGCCGGGACTGGGGTTCTGCTTCAGCCCTGATGCTCTTTATCCGTTCCGTCCGAAAGCTTATGGGCCGTTTTTCCCCGGTGCTCATGGAAGACGATCCCAAACTCTCCAGGTTCAATCCCCTGCTTCTCTCCCTGGAAGAAATGCTGGAAGATATTGTTTCCGCCGTCCCCGAAGAGCGGGAAAAAATCCGGGACTCAATCATTGAAGATTCGGGAAAACTGGAGAATGAAGGACTCAGCGCCCAGATTCCCGTTGCCCAGATACGAAAGGCCTCATGGTGGAGCAGGCTTGCTCCGCAGGGAAAACGGAAATTCCTGCTCATAGAAAATGCAGAGCGCATGCAGGAAGGGGCCCGCAATTCACTGCTTAAGATCCTGGAGGAGCCTCCGGAAAGCTTGAGCATACTCCTCTGTAGCGGCAGCCGGGAAGCGATTCTGCCGACGCTGCTTTCGCGCCTCCGGCCATACCGTTTTTTCCAACGGGATGAGGCTGCAGAGGAGGAAGTGCTCCGCCGGGTTTTCAGGGTACGCGAAGGAGAAAACGCAGGCGGCCTTACCGGATACCTTGAATCCTTTCTCCCGGTAAGCGATGAAGGGCTCCGGTTCCTGGCCTGCTTCTTCATTGCGTCCGTTGCCCGCAAGTCAGCCCTTTCCCTCAGGCGCACTTCGTCGGCGCTGCCTGAACCGCTGATCAGTCTGGGAAAGTATACGGCTTCCCGGGCGGAGGCCTCGGGACTAAAGGCCGTTCCGGATAATGGGACGATTATCAGAACCGTACTTGACAGGGCCGGTAATTTTTCCGAAGCGGAACTTTTTTCCCGTTTTCTTGAGACCGTGCTTTCCCAGGTCTCCGCCTGTTTCCGGAACAGTCTGCGGGAGCAGGCCGCCGCGCCCGCCGCGTGGCTGGATCTCTGGCGTAAAAAAACTGCTGATGCCGATTCGGCCCTGAAGATATGGAACCTGCAGGTTCCGCTGGTACTGGAACGGCTCTGCACGGAACTTGCAGGAGGAATGGTTACACTCTCATGAGGGATTTTATCAAGCGGGCTTTGACCAAGCTCAACAAGCTTACCCCTGAGCAGGTGGAAGAACTTCTCAACTCGGCGGCGGAGGAAGTGTCCCGGCTTGAAACGGTGATCGATTCCCTCACCGACGGAATTCTTGTTCTGGATGAAAACCACTGTCTTGTCATGGCGAACAAATTTGCGGAACGGATTCTTCCTCTTTTAAAGTTTGAAGGCAGTCCGGCGCCGGTCTGGAAGGTGGTTCAGGACGAAAGGGTCGTGGAATTTTTTCAGGAGTCCCTTATATCGGGCGACAAGGTGGTTGAACGGGAGATCGATGTTGAATACATGGGAGTCCAGCGGCTTCTTTCGATCAGTATTCTTCCCCTGGTAGAGAATTTCAGAATCACAGGTTCCCTCATTTATATAGAGGATATTACCGAAAAACGGGGCCGCGAAATACGGCTGCGGCGTGCGGAAAATCTTGCAAGCCTTACCACGCTGGCGGCCGGGGTTGCCCACGAAATTAAAAACCCCCTGGGTTCCATCTCAATTCATATACAGCTTATCCAGAAGGTGATGGATGCCAACAAGAGGCTTTACTTTCAGGCTCATCCTGAGGAAAACATGGAAAGTGAAGTGGGGCCGGTAAAGTACTTTCATCTTTTTGACCGCTATCTTGATGTGGTTAACGAAGAGATTGACAGACTTAATCATATCGTGGTGGATTTTCTCTTTGCCGTCAGACCCATGACACTGGATCCGCGTGAGGGAGACATCAACGGGCTTGTCACCGATCTTGCGGATTTTGTCAGCCTGGAACTGGAAAAGGAAAACATTGTCTGTCATCTGGATCTGGACAGAGAACTGCCTCTGATCCGCTTTGATAAGCGTTACCTGAAGCAGGCACTCCTCAATCTGATAAAGAATTCCCAGGCGGCCATGAAAGGAGGAGGGGAGCTGTTCATAAAAACCGAAAGACAGGATCAGTCTGTTCTTATTCACATTAAAGATACGGGGACGGGTATATCCGAGGCCAATCTTTCCAAAATTTTTGAACCCTATTTTACCACCAAGGATTCAGGTTCGGGACTGGGACTTACGCTGGTTTTCAAGATAGTGCGGGAACATCAGGGAGAAATTACCGTGAAGAGCAGGGAAGGGGAAGGAGCTTCCTTTACCATCAGCCTGCCGATTTTGCAAAAAGAGCAGAAGCTTCTTTCGTATGAGGGAATGGAATCATGAAACTCTGTTTCATGTTCAATTTTGCATGCGGCCTTCCGGCCGTGCAGGATAGGTTATCATGAAGTTCACATTGCTGATCATTGACGATGAAAAAAATATCCGTGAAGGGCTTGCGGCGGCCATGGAGATGGAAGGTTACGAAGTCGCGTTGGCCTCCGGCGGCGAAGAAGGCTGGAAACGTTACGGGAAGGGCGACATTGATCTTGTTATCACGGATCTGCGTATGCCCGGACTTTCCGGCGAAGAACTCCTCCGCAGAATTATTGCCGAAAGTCCCGGCTTCCCGGTGATTGTGCTGACCGGCCACGGCACGGTGGAAAATGCGGTTGCTGCAATGCGGGACGGAGCCTACGATTTTCTTACCAAACCGGTAAACATCGATCACCTGGGTTTCATGGTGAAACGGGCTCTGGAAATCAGGGAACTGGCGCAGCGTCACCGGGAAATGGAAGTAGAACTGGAACACCAGAGACAGTTCAAGACGATGATAGGCCGTTCGGCGGCCATGCAGCGTGTCTTTGATACGATAAGCCGCGTCGCGCCGACGAAGGCTTCCATATTGATCACCGGGGAGAGCGGGGTTGGCAAGGAACTTGTTGCGGATGCGATCCATGAACTTTCATCCCGAAAGGGGAGGCCCCTGATCAAAGTGCACTGCGCAGCCCTGGCGGAGGGCCTTTTGGAAAGTGAATTATTTGGCCACGAAAAGGGAGCCTTTACCGGCGCCCTGTCCCGCAGACGCGGCCGCTTTGAACTTGCCAACGAGGGCACTCTCTTTCTTGACGAGATTGGCGAAATCGATCAGAACATTCAGGTTAAACTGTTGCGGGTACTGCAGGAAAAAAAGTTTGAACGTCTGGGAGGAGAGGAGACCATAGAAACGGATGTAAGGATAGTGGCGGCTACCAACCGGGATCTCAAGGCGGAAATTAAAAAGGGGAATTTCCGTGAAGATCTCTACTACAGACTCAATGTGGTAAACATTCACGTGCCTCCTCTTCGGGACAGGAAGGATGATATCCCGCTTCTCGTGAACGCCTTTCTTAAAGAATTTGCCGAAGAAAACGGAAAGAACATTGAAGGTGTCAGCGAAGGCGTCCGCGCCCGGCTCTATGCCTATGACTGGCCGGGTAATATCCGTGAATTGCGCAACTGTATCGAAAGCACCGTGGTGATGAGCAAGGGCAGCCAGATTGCCGAAGAGGATCTTCCGCCCACGCTGAACACCTTTCACGACGAGGGCTGGATCCGTATTCCCCTGGGAAGCAGCATGGAAGATTCTGAACGGATCATCATCCGTGATACCCTTTCGTATTTGAAAGGAAATAAAACTAAAACCGCCGATATTCTGGGCATAGGTCGAAAAACCCTGCACCGAAAATTGGCGGAGGCGGCGCAGGATTGAAGGCATGTTCCCCAAAGTATTTAGTGTCTGTCCATAAAGTCGAGGTATGGACCCCGAGCCTGTAATTATTTTTTTATAAAATTGATTCGCAGGCCTGGGTTCATACCTCGGAGCTATGATAAAACCGTGCGGTTGCTGGTATAGTGTAGGAGTTCGGAAGAACAACTATCGGTTGTCAAGCAGCTGGGGCAGCAATGACGCCGTTACCCCGAATAACAACTGAACTGAACTGAATGAGGGCGGGCCGGCCGCTTTCTTCAGGACGATAGGAACCGATACCCCGGCGGTGATCGAGGCAACGATAACTACGTTCAGTTTTGCCCGGCTTATCCGGGTACGGGTACGGGAGGTGATCATAGCCACTACCTATGAGCTGAAACAAATCAGCCCGGCGCGGAATAATACGGACAAGCTGTGCCGGATCGTGAAGATGCGGGTATTGTCCGGGGAACAGGCGGTTAGTCCGGTAACTCTTCCTCCGAAAGCGATACAGGATTTGCGGGGTCTGTTTCCACCTACCGGTTGTACAGGAAACAGAATACACGGCTTAAGAATCGCATTCATTCGCTTTTGAAGGAACAACTGTACGGGTTTACGCAGGAAGAGATCTTCGGGAAAGGGAGCCGGGAGCACATCCGGGGATTATCGACAGACCCGGTATTAAACTTCCAGATAAACCGGTTACTGGATCGGCTTGAACGGGATGAG
>JAITLC010000027.1 GCA_031278095.1 Treponema sp. | reverse complement strand
AACTGGTTCCTGCATACATCCCCCTGCCTATACATACAGTATAACACCTTTTATAGCATGAAGAAAACCATGATGAACGCATCCTTCTGCGGAAAATTCCGGGGCTGCGGCTGCCTGCCACAGCGGCGTCCCCTCCCCGGAGCCTTTTAAGGTTTTGACCTTCGCAAAACCGTGATATAGTCGTCAAAGGAGAGGAGGGAGAGCAAGGCCGAAAGGATAAAAAGTACCGTGGAGGTCAAACCCAGAGTAGAGAAGAGGCCGGGGGCCAAACTAAGACGCTGTCAATGAGTTTGACGGTGGGCAATGAGGCAACGCGGCATATTGACGAAGTTTTTTTCTTTTGGTATCTTAAGTGGACATATTATGTGGAATTATGCCCTTGTAGCTCAGTTGGCAGAGCATATCCATGGTAAGGATAAGGTCAACAGTTCGATTCTGTTCGAGGGCTGGATTCAGTGAGGATTGTGGAATCAGGAGGAATGAAAAATGGCTAGCAAGAAACAGGTGGTCGAATTGGTGGCCCTGCAGTGCAGCGAGTGCAAACGGAGGAACTATACCACCTCCAAAAACCGCCGGAATACCCAGGAAAAGCTTGAATTGAAGAAGTATTGCCCCTTTGACCGGAAGCATACCCTGCATAAAGAGACTAAAATAAAGTAGTTTTCAGAGGCGTATAGCTCAGTTGGTAGAGCGGCGGTCTCCAAAACCGCAGGTCGTGGGTTCGAAGCCTACTGCGCCTGGAGCCTTGTAAGTCCCGGTAAAACTGATTAGAGTTTGTCCATAATATGAACATTATGGACAAATTTCATTAAAGAACGCATTTTGCGTACCGTTTGGTACGAAAAGATGCGCAAATGGAAGGTCTGTCCATAAAGTAACCGGCTTTGTGGACAGATACTAATTACAGGGTTACAAAGTGCATGATGCCGGAGTAAAGGCAGGCTTCGAAGGGTTTAGTCAAAACGTCCGGAAAGGAATTTTTAGTGAACAAACTGATTCAATTTGTAAAAGAATCCTATGCCGAGCTTAGGAAGGTCATCTGGCCTGGCAGAGATGACGTAGTTAGCTCGGTCAAGGTGGTTGTTATATCCACCATCATTATCGCCGCTGTACTGGGACTGGTGGATGTACTGCTTCTCTTCGGAATCCGGGCGATTTTCTAGGGAAGCACTGATGTATTCAACAGAATTCATCAGTGCTGCTTTAATGCGATATTTGCGTAATGAAATGAGCAAATATATAGGAAAACGCTGATTGGCGTCATGTAATCGGTGTTTCCCTGGCAAACAAGGAAGTAAAGGTACACTATGGCTGCAGGCTGGTATGTTCTCCATACCTATTCAGGGTACGAAAATAAGATAGAAAAGACAATCCGGATGATGATGGATATGGGGGATATCGACAAGGAGATCGTGCGGGACATTAAAGTTCCCTCTGAGGATGTCGTGGAAGTCCGTGACGGCGAAAAACGGGTTCAAAAGCGGAAATTTTTGCCTGGTTATATCCTGATCGAGATGGATCTGCCGGAACTGGACTGGAAAACTACCTGTTCCAAGATACGCAAGATCCAGGGGGTTACCGGTTTTGTTGGAACTCCGGCGGATAGGCGTCCCAATCCCCTTACCGGGGACGAGGCCCGGGCTATTTTGCAGAAATCCGGGGAGATTAAGGGTGAAAGGCCGACACGGGCCCGGCAAATTTTTTCCTCAGGCGAGCAGGTTAAGATCATCGATGGGCCTTTTGAGTCCTTTACCGGTACCATAGAAGAGGTCAATCAGGAGAAGGGCAAACTTAAGGTCATAGTAGGTATCTTTGGACGGAACACTCCGGTGGAGGTTGATCTTTTACAAGTAGAAAAATTGTAAGAAAGGCGGAGCAGGAGGGCGCAAGGGTGAAAATTCCATTCCCGGCCCTTACTCTCCACTTTAATTTGAAGTAGGAGAAGTTCTTATGAACTTCGTTAGCCCGGTTTCGGCCGGGCACACTACGAAGGAGTATCGAATGGCAAAGAAAAAGGTAACTGTAATGATTAAGTTGCAGTGCCCCGCAGGCAAGGCCACCCCGGCCCCCCCTGTCGGTCCGGCTCTGGGACCTCACGGTGTCAGCGCTCCTCAGTTTGTCCAGCAGTTTAATGACCGGACAAAGGCAATGGAACCGGGGCTTATTATCCCGGTTGTAATCTCCGTGTATGGGGACAAGTCTTTCAGTTTTATTCTCAAGACCCCGCCTGCATCGGTTTTGATCAAGAAGGCTGCCGGCCTGGAAAAGGGTTCCGCCGAATCTCATAAGGTAAAGGTAGGAAAACTTCCCAGGGCTAAACTTGAGGAGATTGCCAAATTGAAGATGCCGGATCTTTCCGCCATTGATATTGACGGCGCCATGAAGATCATTGCCGGTACGGCCCGTTCCATGGGTGTGGAGGTGGAAAAATGAGCCGGGGCAAGAAGTATCAGGAAAGCGCAAAGAAGTACGAGAGGACAAAGATCTATCCCCTTGGTGAAGCGTTGGATGTGATAAAGTCCATGGCCTATGCAAAATTTGACGAAACGGTAGATCTTTCCGTAAAGGTAAACCTTAAAAAGAATCAGTCTGTCCGGGATACGGTTGTACTTCCCAACCAGTTCAAGGGCGAAAAACGGGTGCTGGTTTTCTGCAAGCCTGAAAAGGAAAAGGAAGCCCAGGATGCCGGAGCGGCTTTTGTAGGCGCGGATGATCTTATCGAAAAGATCAAGGGCGGATGGCTGGATTTTGATGTGGCGGTTGCCACTCCCGACATGATGAAGGATGTCGGAAAGCTCGGTATGGTTCTCGGCCGCCGGGGTCTTATGCCCAACCCGAAGACCGGAACGGTAACCTTCGACCTCAAGAACGCCCTTTCGGAACTCAGGAAAGGCCGGGTTGAATTCCGTGCGGATAAGACCGGGGTGGTGCATCTGGCGGTAGGGAAGGTTTCCATGGAACCTGCCAAGATTGCGGAAAACGTAAAGGCCGTTGTTGAAGAAATCGTCCGGAAGCGTCCTGCGGATGCCAAGGGTGAGTTTATCCGGACCGTTTCAGTGGCTTCCACCATGGGGCCCGGCGTATGGGTCAGCATGGGTGAATAAGGAGTTAGAATTAACAGTTCATGTTAATTTTCGGTTTACATAAGCGGCGATGCCGCCGTTTTTCATAGGAGTTAATGTATGGCTATTGTTGCTAAAAAGATACAGGAATCTAAGACAGGTTCCATCAGGGAACTGAAGGAAGTCTTTGGGATTTCCAGGGACTTTATTTTTACCGATTACCGCGGCTTAACGGTGGAACAGATCACCGAACTGCGCACGCGGCTTCGTACCAAGGAAGTTCAGTATAAGGTTGTAAAAAATAACTTTGCACGGATTGCCTTTGAAGAGCTCAAGGCGCCTGATGTGTCTTCCTATCTGATTGGGCCTACTGCCGTGGCTGTTGCTCCCAGGGATTCCAACGAGGCGGCCAAGATCCTTTTCGATTTTACCAGGGAGGCTCCTACGCTGCATGTAAAGGGCGCTCTGGTTGGAGACTCAATATACGATGCCGCCCAGACCGAGGCCTTTAGCAAGCTGCCCGGCAAGCCGGAATTGATTGCCATGCTTATGTCGGTGATGAACGGTTCTGTCCGGAATCTTACCACTGCTCTCAACGACGTTCCCGCACGGCTGGTGCGTACCATCAAGGCGGCCGGGGAAAAGAAAAACGGTTAGCGCCATTAAAACGGCGCCGACCGTCCCGGTGGGCGGAGGCGTTTCGTACTGCAGTTACGGGTTGTGTGTTTTTTTGCCTGTCAGGCTTCGGCGCTGTCGTCCTGTCGGGCTGTAAACCGGGTTCGCCCGGACGTGCCTTGTATGAGGCGCGTAAATGATTTAAGGAGAAGATAATATGGCAGCTACAAAAGAAGAAATTTTAGAAGCAATTGCTTCCATGACCGTTCTGGAGGTTTCCGAACTGGTAAAAATGATGGAAGAAAAATTCGGTGTGTCCGCTGCGGCTCCTGTGGCGGTTGCCGCTGTTGCCGCTCCCGGCGCCGCTGCAGGCGCCGAGGCCGCTGAGGAGAAGACGGAATTTACCGTAGTCCTCAAGGCTTTTGATGACACCAAGAAGATTGCCGTTATCAAAGAAGTGCGGGCGGTTACCGGTCTGGGTCTCAAGGAAGCCAAGGAATTAGTGGAAGGGGCGCCCAAGCCTCTCAAGGAAAATGTTTCCAAGGACGAGGCTAACAAGATTAAGGATCAGGTTACCGCTGCCGGCGGTACGGTAGAGGTACAATAACAATGAAGAACCCAGGAGTTCCTGGGTTCTTCATTGTTTTGCATTTGTCATACAAAATGCAGGGGTGGGCAGGATTTGCCCCCTCTATTGCTCAATTAGCGGGGGTTAAGGGATGGTGAAAATCAAAGCTGCAACGAAACGGACATATATCGGTAAGAATATTAATGACGTAATGGATCTGCCCAATCTTATTGATATCCAACTCAGTTCCTATGAACGCTTCCTGCAGCGGGAAAAAGTTGCCAAAGGCGAAAAGCCCAATTTCCAGGGTCTGGAAGAGGTCTTTAAGACGACATTCCCTATAGAAAGTCTCAATGGAGACATGATTCTGGAGTACGAGTACTACTCTCTTGATGAAGATAACATCAAGTTTACCGAACAGGAGTGCAAACAGAAGGGTCTTACCTATGCAGTGTCTCTCAAGGCTCGCGTAAACCTGATCTTTAAACAGACCGGTGAAATCCGCCAGAAGGATATCTACATGGGGGATATTCCCATCATGACCGAGCGGGGTACCTTTATTATCAACGGAGCGGAACGGGTGGTTGTTTCCCAGATTCACCGTTCACCGGGAGTTATTTTTAGCCATGAAAAGGGGATCTATTCTTCCCGGATCATTCCCTACCGCGGTTCCTGGCTGGAATTTGAAATCGATCAAAAAAAAGAACTTATCTATGCCAAAATCGACCGGAAGAAGCGTATTCTGGGAACTATATTTCTCCGCGCCCTGGGTTATGAAAGCCGGGAAGACATAATCAAGGCCTTTTATCTTACCGAAACCATGGAAGTTCGGGATGACCGGGAGACCAGGGAATTCATTTCCGGCAAGGTGTTGGCCGCTCCTGTCTGGATTAACAATGGAGCGGAGGGAGAAGAGATAAAAAAGAAGCTCTACCGGGCAGGAGAGAAGCTCTACCCGCACAATGTGGATGAACTTCTTTCCAACGGTATTTCTTCCATAGAGATTATCAATTTTGATGAGAAAGATTCCCTCAGGTCCGACATGCTCCTTAACTGTTTTGAACGGGAGGAGATAAAGTTTGTCAAGGAAGATCCCAGCCGGGATGAACCTTCCCGGGAGGAGGCTCTTGCCGCGGTGTATACGGTTCTTATGCCCGGTGAGTCAATTACCTTCGACGCTGCGGAAAAGGATCTTAACGGTATGTTCTTTACATCCCGGCGTTACGATCTGGGCCGGGTGGGCCGCTACAAGCTCGACAAAAAGTTTCAGTTTGAAAACAAGGGTGATACTGAAAAGAAGAATCCCGAAAAGAACGCAAAAAAGGAAGAGTTTATCCTGACAAAGCCCGACATTATCGCTACCATGAAGTTTCTTATCAAGGTTTATGCGGGCGATGAAAATATTGACGATATCGATCACCTGGGGAACAGGCGGGTGCGGTCTGTCGGTGAGCTGATGGCGAATTCGATGAAGACTGCCTTTAGCCGCATGGAACGGGTTGCCAAGGAGCGGATGAGTCTTAAGGAAACCGATACGATCAAGCCGCAGGATCTTATTTCCATAAAGCCTCTGGTGGCCGCAACAAAGGAATTTTTCGGTTCAAGTCAGCTTTCCCAGTTTATGGATCAGGTGAATCCTCTTGCCGAATTGACCCACAAGCGAAGGCTCAATGCGTTGGGGCCCGGCGGTCTTTCCAGGGATCGTGCAGGTTTTGAAGTACGGGATGTTCACTATACACATTACGGGCGTATGTGCCCCATCGAGACGCCGGAAGGCCCGAACATCGGGCTTATTGTTTCCCTGGCAAACTATACCAGGGTCAACGAATACGGTTTTCTGGAAACTCCCTACCGCAAGGTAGACAGGGGGGTTGCCATCGCGGATATTGAATACCTTTCCGCCATGGATGAAGATCGCTACTTTATCGCTCAGGCTTCCGCCAGGCTCAACAACGACGGTTCTTTTGCGGATGATCAGATCTCCTGCCGCCGTCAGGGGGACTATACTACCCGTTCTCCGGAAGACATTCAGTACATGGATGTGTCGCCCAAACAGATCATCTCCGTGTCCGCTTCGCTTATTCCCTTTCTGGAGCATGACGATGCCAACCGGGCTCTTATGGGCTCCAACATGCAGCGTCAGGCGGTACCGCTGGTATTCCCCGATGCTCCCCGTGTGGGTACAGGCATGGAAGGCAAGTGCGCCTATGATTCGGGTGTTCTTGTTAAGGCCCGCCGGGGAGGAGAAGTGATCCGGGTAACCAGTCAGGAAGTAGTTATCAGGCCGGAACATCCCGGCTCCGCCAAGCCTTCGAGTCAGGCGGCAATAGACTCCGAGGGCAACGACGTATACCGTCTGGTTAAATACCAGCGGACAAATCAGGATACCTGTTACAACCAGCGCCCTATTGTCAAACCGGGTGAGAAGATTGCCGCCGGGCAGGTGATTGCAGACGGGCCCGCCACGAAGAACGGTGAACTTGCCCTGGGCAGGAACATTCTTGTGGGTTTTATGCCCTGGAACGGCTATAATTACGAAGACTCGATCCTTATCTCCCAGCGGGTGGTTAAGGATGATATGTTTACATCGATCCACATCAAGGAATTCCTCACGGAAGTGAGGGAAACCAAGCTGGGGCCCGAAAAGATAACACACGATATTCCCAATACTTCCGAAAAGAGTCTTGATAATCTGGATGCGGAAGGCATTATACGGGTGGGCGCCAA
Organism: Treponema sp.; assembly: GCA_031278095.1. Lineage (GTDB taxonomy): Bacteria > Spirochaetota > Spirochaetia > Treponematales > Breznakiellaceae > JAIRNJ01. The sequence goes on along the minus strand of JAITLC010000027.1, from coordinate 26,380 downwards.
AGTCCGTTCAGGCGACATCCTGGTAGGCAAGGTAACGCCCAAAAGCGAGACGGAAACTACTCCGGAATTCAAGCTGCTCAATTCGATATTCGGCGAAAAGGCCAAGGAGGTGCGGGATACAAGCCTCCGGGTGCCTCACGGTATCGAAGGCACGGTGATAGATATTCAGCGGCTCAGTCGTGGGAGCGGCGATGATCTTAATCCTGGAGTAGATGAGGTGGTAAAAGTCCTTATCGCAACCAAGCGGAAGCTCCGCGAAGGGGACAAGATGGCGGGCCGTCACGGTAACAAGGGTGTTGTTGCCCGTATTCTTCCGGAAGAGGACATGCCCTACATGGAAGACGGTACTCCCCTCGATCTCTGCCTTACCCCGCTGGGGGTACCGTCCCGTATGAATATCGGTCAGCTTCTGGAAACGGAACTGGGCTGGGCAGCTTCTACCCTGGATGAGTGGTATTCCGCCCCGGTGTTCCAGTCTCCTTCTACGGAGCAGATTGAAGATAAACTCAAGGAAGCTGGTCTCCCCGTTACCAGCAAGACGGTTCTTCGGGATGGCCGGACGGGTGAACCTTTTGTGAACCAGGTTTTCTGCGGCGTGATTTACTTCCTCAAGCTTCACCATCTGGTGGACGACAAGATGCATGCCCGTTCCACAGGACCCTACAGCCTGGTAACCCAGCAGCCGCTGGGAGGCAAAGCCCAGTTCGGCGGTCAGCGGCTCGGGGAGATGGAAGTCTGGGCGCTGGAAGCCTATGGCGCCGCCAATACCCTGCAGGAATTATTGACGATAAAGAGTGACGACATGACGGGCCGCTCAAAAATCTATGAAGCAATTGTCAAGGGAGAACCTTCCGCCACGGCCGGTATCCCCGAATCTTTCAATGTCCTTGTGCAGGAACTCCGTGGTCTTGCCCTGGATCTCACCATCAAAGATGCCAAAGGGAAACAGATCCCCCTTACCGAGCGTGACGAAGAACTGATCGCAAAGTCAGGTTCGAACTTTTAAGGAGTGATTATTAACACTTCGTGTTAATGTCCGATTGAACATAAGCGGCGGACCGCCGTTTTTAAGGAGTGAGAAGTGCGGGATATACAGGATTTTGATTCGATAATGATAAAGCTGGCCTCGCCGGAAACAATTCGGGCTTGGTCTTACGGCGAAGTGAAAAAACCGGAAACCATTAACTATAGGACTCTCCGGCCGGAAAAGGACGGCCTCTTCTGCGAACGGATTTTCGGCACCACCAAGGAATGGGAGTGCTACTGCGGAAAGTTTAAGTCGATCCGTTACAAAGGCGTTATTTGCGACCGTTGCGGGGTGGAAGTGACCCACTTCAAAGTCCGCCGGGAACGGATGGGCCATATAGAACTTGCCGCCCCGGTTTCCCATATCTGGTACTACCGCTCCGTGCCCAGTCGCATGGGGCTCCTCCTTGACATGCCCCTCACCGCCCTTCGTTCCGTACTTTACTATGAAAAGTATGTGGTTATAGATTCGGGTGACACGGATCTTAAAAAGATGCAGCTTCTTTCCGAAGAGGAATACTACGAAGCCCAGGAGCGTTATGGCGGCCAGTTCCAGGCCGGTATGGGGGCTGAATCCATCCGAATCCTGCTTGAAAACATTGACCTTGATCAAATGGCCGTGGAACTCAGGCGGAAGATGATCGTCAAGGGAATGAAGAGTGACAAAAGGCTTTTGAAGCGGATCGATATTGTGGAAAATTTCCGTGCATCCAACAACAAGCCTTCCTGGATGATCCTTGATGTGATCCCGGTAATCCCGCCGGAACTGCGGCCCATGGTGCAGCTTGACGGCGGTCGCTTTGCCACGAGCGATCTTAACGATCTGTACCGCCGGGTTATCAACCGGAATAACCGTCTTAAGCGGCTTCAGGCCCTCAATGCGCCTGATATCATTATACGTAACGAAAAACGGATGCTTCAGGAGGCAGTGGACGCCCTCTTTGACAATTCCAAAAAGAAACGGGTGGTTAAGGGCGCTTCCAACCGGCCCCTCAAGTCTATCAGCGATATGCTGAAAGGAAAGCAGGGGCGCTTCCGGCAGAATCTTCTGGGTAAACGTGTTGACTATTCGGGCCGTTCGGTTATTACCGTGGGGCCGGATCTCAAGATGTGGCAGTGCGGGCTCCCCACCAAGATGGCCCTGGAACTCTTTAAGCCTTTTATAATGAAGAAACTGGTGGACAAGGATGTAGTCTACAATATCAAGAAGGCCAAGATCTTTGTAGAGCAGGAAACTCCGGAAGTCTATGCGATCCTTGATGAAGTGGTAAAGGAGCATCCGGTACTGCTTAACCGTGCGCCTACCCTGCACCGGCTGGGTATTCAGGCCTTTGAACCGGTATTGGTGGAAGGCAAGGCGATTAAGCTCCATCCCCTCGTGTGTCATGCCTTCAACGCGGACTTCGACGGAGATCAGATGGCAGTCCATGTGCCCCTTACCCAGGCGGCCCAAATGGAGTGCTGGACTCTGATGCTTTCCGCCCGGAATCTGCTTAATCCGGCGAACGGTAAGACCATTGTGTTCCCCTCTCATGACATGGTTCTGGGGATCAACTTCCTTACCAGGATTAAGGCCAAGGCCAAGGGCGCCGGACGGCGTTATACCTCTGCCGATGAGATTCAGTTGGCGGTGGAAACCAAGGATACCCACGGTGTTCCTGTGCTGGATTGGGAGGCCCTTATCAAGGTAAAGGTTCCCAAATTGCCCATCTGGGACAAGGTGGGTCACGAGGCAAAGGCGGACACGGACGGCTATATCGAAACGACTGCCGGAAGGCTCGTCTTTAACGAAGAGCTTCCCCCGGAGATTCCTTTTATCAACTATGAACTTAAAGACAAGGAACTGCGCGCCCTGATTGAGCATATCTTTGCAGTGAAAGGTTCCTGGATTACGGTCAAGATGCTCGATGTGATCAAGGCAACCGGTTACAAGTACGCAACCGTTTTCGGCGCTACCATCGGTGTGGATGACATTGTGGTGCCCAAGGAAAAGGGCGAGATGATCGACAAGGCCAACAAGGAAGTCGAAAACATCCAGAAGCAGTACCGCTCGGGACACATCACCCAGGAAGAACGTTACAACAAGGTTATTGACGTTTGGTCAAAGACCAACGAAGACCTTACCAATATCATGATGAAAACATTGGAAACAGACCGGGACGGTTTTAACTCAGTTTATATGATGGCCAACTCCGGCGCCCGCGGAAGCCGAAATCAGATCCGGCAGCTTGCCGGTATGCGCGGCCTTATGGCAAAGCCTTCCGGTGACCTTATCGAATTGCCGATCCGTTCAAACTTCAAAGAGGGTCTTAGCGTTATCGAATTCTTTATCTCCACAAACGGCGCCCGCAAGGGTCTTGCCGATACGGCTCTTAAAACCGCCGAGGCAGGTTACCTGACCCGCCGTCTGGTGGACATTGCCCAGGATGTGGTTGTCAACGAGGATGACTGTGGTACAATCAACGGGATAGAGTATTCGGCAATTAAGGATGGTGAGGATATAATTGAGCGGCTCTCCGAACGGATTGTAGGCCGCTATACCCTGGAGCAGGTAAAGCACCCCATAACCAAGGAACTGATCATCGAAGTCAATGAGGAGATTACCGAGGAGATTGCCAGGCAGATTGAAGACGCCGGTATTGAGTCGGTACGGATCAGAACCGTGCTTACCTGCGAGGCGGAACATGGAGTCTGCCGCAAATGTTACGGCCGCAATCTTGCGACCAACCGCACGGTGGATATAGGCGAAGCGGTGGGAACCATTGCCGCCCAGTCCATCGGGCAGCCCGGTACCCAGCTTACCATGCGGACGTTCCATATCGGAGGGGCCGCCACCAAGTTGAGCGAAGAAAACCGTACCTTCCTTAAATACCCTGTCATCATAAAGACTGTTGAAGGCGTCCATGTGGAATTGCCCAGCGGACATTGGCTCTTTACCCGTAAAGGGCACGCCATAGTGAACCGGGTGATGAAGGAATTCATCCTGGAGGCAAAAGATCATATTCTCGTGGAAAGCGGCATGCGGGCCAACCGGGGCGCTCCGGTAATTAAACGGGGTAAGGAGGAGATTCTCTCCCCCGAACACGCCTTTGTATTGGTCATGGATACCGAAGAAGGCAAACGCCTTTACCTTATCGGGCAGGATCAGAAGATCGAGATCCGTAACGGTTCTGAGTTCCTGGTAAAGCAGGGCGACATGGTGAAAGCGGAAAAAACCATCGCCACCTTTGATCCCTTTAGCGATCCCATCATCGCCGAAGCTTCCGGTTTCGTAAAGTTTGAAGACATTATCCCCGGCACCACGATGAAGGAGGAACTGGACGAAGAGACAGGCAATACGGAAAAACGGATTACCGATTTCCAGCTTGAAAGCAAACAGCCTCGTATATTCATTGTTGACGATGAAGGCATTGAAGTTGCCAGTTACTTCCTCCCCAGTGGCGCCTATATACAGGTAGATGAGGACGAAAAGATACAGGCGGGACGTACCATTGCCAAAACCCTCAAGGAAAGCGCCAAGGCCAGTGATATTACCTCCGGTCTTCCCCGTGTTTCCGAGCTTTTTGAAGCCCGCAAACCAAAACTCCCCGCGGTGCTTGCGCTGGTTTCCGGAAAGGTGTATTTCCGGGGCACGATTAAGGGCAAACGGGTTGTTGTTATTGAGGACAGCTTCGGTAAGGAATACAAGCATCTTGTTCCCATGTCCAAACGGCTTCTGATTCGGGATGGGGATATTGTTGATGCGGGAGAGCCCCTCTGCAATGGTTCCGCCAATCCCCATGACATACTCCACATACTGGGGGAATCAACTCTGCAGCGCTACCTGATGGATGAGATACAGCAGGTTTACCGGCTCCAGGGCGTTTCCATTAACGATAAACACATTGGCGTTATTATCCGCCAGATGATGCGGAAGGTAGAGATTGTGGCGGTTGGAGATACCTCCTTCATCTACGGCGATATGGTGGACAAGTACAAGTTCCACGAAGAGAACAGCCGGGTTATGGCCGAAGGGGGCCAGCCTGCCGTGGCAAAGCCCATGTTCCAGGGTATTACCAAAGCTTCGCTGAACATTGATTCCTTCCTCTCCGCGGCGAGCTTCCAGGAAACCACCAGAGTGCTTACCAATGCAGCCATCGCCGGTGCAACAGACAACCTCAGAGGCCTCAAGGAAAACATCATCATCGGGCACCCGATACCTGCGGGAACAGGGATGAAACGTTACCGGAATGTGAAGCTTTTTGACGAAGACAGCCAGGATCTTGATGAGTACATGAAGGAAATCCTCGAAAAACGCCGCCTCGAAGAAGCCGCCACAGTCGAACGGGCTGGAGAGGAAGAGGAATTTGTCGTGGAGGAAAATGAAACGGAAGAGTAAACGGCTCCTGTCCTAAAGTTTGTATAATTGGCCGAACTGTGGTAGAAATACCGAAGGAGCCGGGTTCAACCGAAGACGTATAAAAAACCGGGGCTTGGCGCTTAACCAGGAGAGCCATTGAGGCAAGGTAAAGAACGGGCTCCGTTCTAAAAAGCAATGACCAATCGGCGTTTCCCTAGGAGCCTGTTGCGCCTATAGGTCATCGTAGGTCCATGTCTTGCAACATACCGATTTCTCTACTGCGGTCTACTCACTCCCAGTTCCCGCAGTCCGTCCAGTTCCTTGCGGGCCTGTTGCTTTACCACAGAAGGGAGATCGCGAAGGGTAAAGAGCTGCAGGAGTCTGATGCCGGCGGTACTCATGGGGGGGCCGGAAAAGCGGCTAAGGGCCGCAGTTGAGGAGACTGCCGCGATCAGGGTCTGGGGATCACGGGCGGCATTATCGGGGGCGATAAGTACGTTGTAGGCCGCGATGGCTTCTCCCGAAGGGTCTACTCCGATACGGCCGATAGCCTCGCAGCAGGCTGCTTTTATCGAAGGTTCGGGATCACGGTTGATCAGGTTCACGAGGAAGGAGATGGTTTCACGGGAACCCATATAAGAGAGTAGTCTGATTAGTCTGACCCGCTGGGGCGGCAATACAGGCGGCCTGACCGGGGAATATCCGGGGGTTCTGAGGAGCCCGGCGGTCATTTCCATGATATAGCCTACATAGGCCGGCTCCATTTCGCCGATTTGTCCGGTTCTCGCCGCCCGGGAAATGGTTTCATACATATAGATAATATTCTCTTCCGTGTATTTCTCGGGTGAATTGGCCCAGGGGGAGGGCGGCGGGTTTCCCAGGCCATATTTTCCCTCCGGTTCGGGGCCGTAGTAAAGAGAACGGGGTACATTACGCCCACGGTTTTCAATTTTGAACGCATTAAGCATGTTGGCCTGGAAGGGAGAATAGAGGATTCCTTCATCGCTAAAGCCGGGAACTGCGGTAGCGCCTTTGAGATGAAGCATCCAGATCCGCCTGCCGTCATCGTTAAAGAGGGTAGCGCCGCCCCGGGAGAAGAAAAAAATTCCCCGTTCATCATAGGTCATGCTTGAATTTCCCGCATCAACGTTTCCCGTACCTTTTTCCGAAGGACGTTCATGGCTATCGGCGTTCCAGAGCACTCTTCCGTTGTCACCTGCAATGAGCAGGACTCTGCCGTCCCGCAGGGCAACCGCAGCATCCTTGTCGCGGCCTGCCGCCACAGCGGGAACCGCGGGGAGGGAAGGGAAGGAAACCCGGGAGAGTCTTGAAGAAGGGCCGGCTCCCATGTTCCGGCTGATCTTGTCCACTTTTCCATCACTGTAGAAAAGTATATAGGAATTCTGTTGATCCCTGGGAAGACTTTCGTCCTTGAGGGGTACAATGGCAGCAGGAAATCTGTCGAGGCTGATTTTTTCCGCCGCACTGAACTGGCTTATCAGAACAAAATCCCTGTTTTCAAGCACCATGGCCAATCCCCCGGTATGATCGAGAACAGGAGCTACGGAGACAGGGCTTCCCAGATTTATATGCCAGAGAGGAAAACCGCTTGCGGTACGGCACCAGAGATCCGCTCCTACCGGAATAAAGACTCTTCCATCCCAGCCTACCAGCACAGGATGGCTGACGGGCCGCCCCAGATCCAGGTTCCACAGTTCCCTGCCTACCCGGTTAACGGTGATTAGCTTCCCCGCTGCGTTGCATACATAGGATGCCGCTTCCCTGGAACGGGTAACATAAGGACTGGCATTGGCCTGAACATTGTACTCCCAGAGGAAAGTACCTTGACGGCTGTAGGATTTAATGACGCCGCCTTCCACAGCCACTACCGCCGATTCAGCCTGAAGGAAGGGAGTTCCCCTTACTGTTCCATTGAGATCCTGGGACCAGAGGGGACTGATGCTCACCCCTTCTCCTCCGGGCTGGGGCCCTTTGCCCCCGGGAAGGGAAGCGGAACCGGATATCTTGCTGAAACGGGTATATGACATGATCCCTGAGGGGGTGTCTCCGCAGAGGAGCCCTGCGACAGGAAGTTCAAAACTGTTACGCCCGTCACCAAAGGCGAGATACAGACGCTCCTGTTTGATGGATGCATAGTTGGGAAGGGCATTGTCCAGATTCAGGGTAAGATTGAAGGAACCGTCCACCGGAGCTTCCCTGTAGACGTTGCCGTTTTTATCCCGAAACTGGGTTATCCGCCGGATATGCCCGCCGAACCAGTAGCTCCCTGTTCCGGAAGCATAGTACAAAAGAGAATTGTCATTGCGGCTTTCATAGGTGTCAAAGCGTTCAACCACAATGGATCTGTCGCTTTTAAATTCGATAATGCAGACAAGGCTTGCATCCCCCAGGGATACATTGCTCTGCCATTTTCCTATCATGTAGTTCGGGTAGGGAACCCGCTCCATGGTTTTGACACAGAGGGAGTATATCTGAATTGTGCCGGCGCTTGGAGCCTGTTCTTTTATGGAAGACAGAACCTTGCCGCTGCTCACCTCAAGGGTGTCGGCATAAATAGCGATCTGGTTCCCTTCCTTGATCATCCTTCCCCGGATGATATATTCGGTTTTAAGGGCTTTACCGATATCTTTGACTTTCTGGACATTTTTCCAGTCGTTGGCCTTTATATCCAGGCCTGCGATAACGCCGCTGGTAGTTTCACTGCTCAGAATATTTGCCATTTCCAGGGCGGCAAGTTCGGATGAAAACTGCCGTGATACGCTTGATGCGTCATACAGGGAAACACCGGCTTCCGCATCAAAAGGAAGCACGGCTACCGTTGACAATCTTTGTGCAAAAGCTCCGGTAAAAAGAAGTATAAACACTACGCAAAATACCGTCTTTTTCATTTTTCGTCCCTAATTTAGAGGCTTTCCTAAAACTTCAGCTTTTGGGAAAGCGACCCTGGATTTAGAGGAAAAAGCGGACTTTTAACCGCTTTTTCCAAAACCATCCCCGAAAAAACCTGAGTTTTGGGAATGGCTCTGTAATGAAGAACCCGGGAGACTCCTGGGTATCTTCGTTCTGTAAGGTATGGATTGTATGCGGGGTTCATACCAATTTATACCTTTATTGCTCATTATTCATCCCCCATTATTTTAATTCCGATTACATTATTTTGCAGCAGGGGAAACCCCCGGGTATGGACCCCGCCTGCGAATCAAACTCTTTGGACTTGTTCGAGAACCAACCGGTTTCCGAACAAGTCATGCAAACAGCAGGCATTCCGCATTTTCCCGAAGTATCATATCCCGCTCCCTGTCTTTGAGGTTCAATTCCCCAAAAGTTTTAAGACAGCCGGCAGGATCCCACATAGGATAATCGGAACCAAAGAGAATCCGTTCGGCCCCATAGATGCCTATCAGTTCTTCCGTCCGGCGCTTCCCCAGGAAGGGTATGGAACTGGACACATCGAAGTAACAGCGCCGGTCTTTCAGGTACTCCAGGGCCAGATCGAAGAGGGACCAGCCTCCAAAATGGGCGGCCACCACCTTCAGTTTCGGAAACGCATCCAAAACACCGGCCAGCCGTGCCGGATGAGAGTATCCGTAGCGGTAATCCCCGGTATGGAAAATTACCGGAAACTCCCCCTCCAGAAGCGCATAGATCTTCATCATCCTTTCGTCATCAATGTCAAATTGCTGCATATCAGGATGAAATTTGACACCCTTAAGCCCCAGATCCCTCATCCGCCCGATCTCCTCACCGGGATTTTCCATGTCCGGGTGAAGAGTGCCAAAACCGGTCAAGGTTATTTCCTTCCCGTTTTGCTCATCGCAGACACCTGCAATGAAGTTGTTGATATTCTCAACCTGAGTCGCTACTGCAGCGGCGGAAAACACCACAAAGGCGCCGATACCCCCTGCCTCTCCCCTCTCCAGGAGATCCCGGACGGTGCCTTTGCACTGTATGGGTATCTTATAGAACTCCCCGATGTTGGACACGGCTTTCCCGGCAATCTTTTCCGGGTAAATGTGAGCGTGGAAGTCTATAACCATGTAACGTTCAACCGAGTCCGCCGGAGCGAAGGTTCCTCTCTTGATGTTTCCTGTTGCCGCTATAAGCATACAAAAAAATATTTAAAAAAACTATAGCGCCGTCCGTCTCTTCATAAAAAAAAGAAAATATGCTTTACTGTTATATATGGACTTCAAAATAGCCTGTATAGGCAGCGGAAATATGGGAACCGCTTTGATGAAGGCGGCGGCAGCCTCTTGCGGGGCTGAAAATACCGGTTTTACCGACAGCGATAAGCCCAAGGCAAAGGCGGCGGCAAAGGCGTTGGGGGCAGAAGTCTATGCTTCCAACCGGGAAGCGGCGGAAAAAGCGGACTTTGTGTTTCTTGCGGTAAAACCCCAGGCGCTTTCTCCGGTACTTGAAGAGATTGCTCCGGTGATTCAGAAGCGGATGGATGCCAAAAAACCGCCTGTACTGGTCTCAATGGCGGCAGGCTGGGGCATCGTCAAAATTCAGAGTCTGCTGAATTTGGCAGGTACTCACGGTTATGTACCTAAACGGCTCGGGCCCGACTGGATGGATATGAAGTCTGCAATCATGCCCGAAAAACCCGTCCCGGTACTTCGGATCATGCCCAACACTCCCGCACTGATTGGCAAAGGGATGATAGCCATGGCGGCCTCTCCCCAGGTACCGGCGGACAAACTTGCCGCTTTAGAGAAGTTTCTCTCCAAAGCGGGCCGGATTGATTATATTGAAGAACGCTATCTTGATGCGGTTACCGGCCTTTCAGGTTCGGGGTCGGCCTTTGTATACATGTTTATTGAAGCCCTGGCGGACGGAGGGGTTCAGGCCGGCTTGCCGCGGGACAAGGCCCTGAACTACGCGGCTCAAACCGTACTGGGTTCCGCGGCCATGGTACAGGAGACGGGCCTGCATCCCGGAGAACTCAAGGACATGGTTACTTCCCCTGCCGGAACTACCATTGCCGGTGTTTCCGCCCTGGAAAAGGCCGCATTCCGCGGCGCCGTGATGGGAGCGGTGGAAGCAGCCTGGAGATGGGCCGAAAAGTTGGGAAAATCGTGACAAGACCGGTGATTTTGGAACAGCCGTAAGGAAGCGCCGATTAAATGACGCCAATCAGCGTGTCTTTAAAGGAGAACCCCATGCGGCCTTCGGGCGCCATAGCGGAATCACTTGCGGAAATCCGGGAAAAGATTCTTAAAGCCTGTATCCGTTCCGGACGGCAGGAAGGGGAGATACGGCTCATGGGGGTGTCGAAGTTCCATCCCCTTTCCGCAATAGAAGAAGCCTGGGATGCGGGTCTCCGCCTCTTTGGGGAAAACCGGGTACAAGAGGCCGTCGAAAAATTCAGCGGGTTTAAGGAACAACACAATGGCGCGGAACTGCAGCTTATAGGCCCGCTCCAACGCAACAAGGTGAAGGCGGCCTTTTCGATCTTTGACTGCATTCAATCGGTAGACCGGGAATCCCTGATTATCGAACTGGGAAAGGCCGCCGCGGAACGGAAAGAGACCTTGCCTGTGCTGCTGGAATTCCGCACCGCCGAGGAGAGTAAGAGCGGCTTTCCCGATACGGAAGCGCTGTTCCGGGCTGCCGAACAGATCCTTTCATATCCCGGTCTCAAGCCGGAAGGTCTCATGACTATTGCGCCCTTTACCGCAGACGAAAAACTTATCCGCACTTCTTTCCGTTCACTCAAGGCAGCCCGGAAGGCCCTTTCATCCCGTTTCCCCGAGGCCGATTGGCACTGCCTTTCCATGGGCATGTCAAACGATTTTGAAATTGCCATAGAGGAAGGGGCTACTTTGATCAGAATCGGTACAGCTATTTTTGGGGAGAGAGGGTGAGGCGCTGCCGGTCCGTTTCCGGTTGTTTTGTATTCGTGGGGGGGAGGGGGGTATCCCCGCCCTTCAGGGAACAGGATCCACCCCCAGGCTTTTCCTGAAGTTCTCCACGACCTTGTCTATGCCGGGGCGGGCGTCCACATCGATGAGGAGACCTTTCTTACGGTAGAAGTCGATGAGGGGCGCGGTCTGATCCCGGTAAACCTGGAGCCGCTTCCGGATGGATTCCGCCTTGTCGTCGTCCCTGGTGTAGAGTTCCCCGCCGCATACGTCGCAGATTCCCTCCTGCGTAGGTTTGTTAAAGAGTACATGAAAGTTGACGCCGCATTTTTTGCAGGTTCTCCGGCCCGAGAGCCGTTCCACTACCCCTGAATCGGGGATGTCGAAGTTAAACACCTTGTCCACCGCGGAAAAACCTGCCAGAGCCTCCGCCTGGGGAATGGTACGGGGGAAGCCGTCGAGGATATACCCTGCCTGCACGTCATCCCGGGCGAGGCGTTCCCGTACCAGACCGATGGTTGTTTCATCGTCCACCAGTTTCCCTGAATCGAGGATCTCCTTGACCTTGAGGCCCAGGGGACTCTTTACCGCTATGGCTTCCCGGAAGATGTTTCCGGTGCTGATGTGGGGAACCCTGAGGATCTCCACTGCCTTTGCCGCCAGTGTGCCTTTGCCGGCTCCGGGGGGGCCCAGAAAAATCAGTTTCATGGTTTACTCCTTCTGTCTTGAGTTTGTTCCAAAATTATGATCCTGCCGGATCATCGAATTTTGGGACAAGTTCATCTTAATGTTATACACCGGTTCGATTTTATGGCCTTGCATTGCTAACCGAGGGCCACATCCAGTACCATCATTAACGCAAACCCTGCCATGAGGCCGGTTGTGGCGATGTGATCGTTTCCTTCCCGGTAAGCTTCGGGGATAAGCTCTTCGGCAACGACGAATATCATTGCCCCTGCGGCAAAGGACAGGGCATAGGGAAGGATCGACTTCATCGACATTACCAGAGCCGCTCCGATAACCCCGGCGACAGGCTCCACGATACCCGAGGCCTGACCGTACCAGAAACTTTTCAGTCTGCCCATACCGTCCCGGCGCAGAGGGATGGAAACCGCCGCCCCTTCAGGGAAGTTTTGAAGGCCGATACCCAGAGCCAGCGCGATAGCGCCTGAAATTCCCGCGCCGGGAAGCCCTGCGGAAGCAGCCCCGAAACCCACCCCCACGGCGAGGCCTTCCGGTATGTTGTGAAGGGTAATCGCCAGCACGAGGAGTATGGATCGGCCCCAGTTGGTCTTGATCCCCTCGGCATGTTCATGCTCCATGTGGAGATGGGGGAGTATGGTATCCACCAGTCTGAGGAAGAGACCGCCGGCGAGAAAGCCTGCGGCCACAGGAACCCAGCCGGGAACACCGGTAATCTCCGAGGCAGCCTCAGCCATTTCAAGGCTCGGGGAGAGAAGAGACCAGAAGCTTGCCGCGATCATGATGCCGCCCGCAAAGCCCAGCATGCCGTCCAGCACCTTACGGTTTATGCTCTTGAAGAAAAATACGGTGGATGCTCCCATGGCAGTAACGCCATAGGTAAAAAGGGTTGCCAGCAGGGCCTGAAGTACTACCGGCTGCGTTTGTAACCATTCCATAATTTTATTTTAGCATTTTACGCGGTACGTTGTAATCCTTTTTACAAAATGGTATCATTAAAATACGGTGTGTAAAGATCTGGAGTCCGGTTTATGGTTCCGCTTCAAATGGGTATGGACGTACATGGGGGAGAAGAAGCGGCGGTTTATCACCGGTCTCATCCTGGCGGGGATCACTTCTTCCCTTATCATTGTTAATCCTTACCTTGCCCAGCATCTTATTGATGATGTGATCATTCCCCGCAATACGGCTCCACTCCTGAAGCTATTGGCGGCGATGTTCTGCATACAGGTGTTTCGTCTTTCCCTGCGTTATATCATGGTGATCCTCATGGAATTTGCCAGTACCGACAGCCTTACTTCCATGCGGCGGAAAATGTACGAGGTGATCCAGATTCAGGATTACCGTTTTCTTGACAAATTCCGCACCGGAAACCTCATGACCCGGATGACCAGCGACCTTGATATGCTGCGCCATTCGGTGGCCTGGATCAGCTACCAGTTTGTGGATGCGGTGATGCTCTTTGGGGCAACCTTTGCCTTTTATCTTTTTATAGACTGGAAGATGGCCCTGAGCCTGGCTACCGTTACTCCCTTCATCTTTTTGATTAGTTCAATCTTTGTAAAACGTATCCGGCCCCGTTTCCGCCTGCTCCGTGAAAAGCTTACGTCCCTTTCCACCACGGTGACCGAAAACATCCACGGAAACCGGGTGGTTAAGGCCTTTGCCCGGGAAGAGTACGAGAAGAAGCATTTTGAAGAACGGAACGCCGATTACCGGGACACCAGTGTTGACAATGCCTATATCGCCGCAAAGTATCAGCCGCTTCTGGAACTGGTCAGCCAGGTGCTCCTCATTATCATGCTTCTCGCCGGCGGGATTTTCCTGATCCGGGGGGAACTTACGCCGGGCCAGTACATGAGTTTTTCAAGCCTTACCTGGGCTCTCGCAATGCCTCTGCGGATGCTGGGGATTCTTCTGGCAGATCTGCAGCGTTTCCATGCCGCGGCAACGATGATCATCGAGGTTGTAAGTTCCGTGCCGGCAGTTGTAGACAAGCCCGGCGCCGTAGAGATGACGGAAAGGCCGCAGGGCGGTATCGAATTCAGGAATGTAAATTTTTCGATAGACGGGGCGCCGATTCTGGAAGACATAAGTTTCCGGGCCGAACCGGGGCAGAGTATCGGTATTCTGGGGAGTACCGGATCGGGGAAGACAAGCCTTATCAACATGCTTACCCGTTTTTATGAACCGGATTCGGGGCAGGTGCTTCTGGACGGGGTGGACATCCAGAACTATACCCTTTCAAGCCTCCGCCGCCATATAGGGCTTGCCCGGCAGGAAGTGTTTCTCTTTTCCGATTCGGTTACCGGGAATATCAGTTACGGCAATCCCGGCCTTGACGAGGAGAGTATCCGGCGCAGGGCCATGCAGTCCGATGCCCACGGTTTTATCCTGAAAATGGAAGACGGCTACGAAACTCTGGTAGGGGAACGGGGAGTGGGCCTTTCCGGCGGGCAGCGGCAGCGTATCGCCCTGGCGCGGGCTTTGGCGGTGGAGCCTTCCCTTCTCATTCTGGATGATACTACTTCCAGCGTTGACAGCGAAACTGAACAGTATATTCAGAACCAACTGCGGAAGATGGATTTTTCCTGCACCAAGATTCTTATTGCCCAGCGGATCACCAGTTTCCGGGGGGCGGATCTGATCCTTGTCATGGACAGGGGCCGTATTGTTCAGCGGGGAAAGCATGAGGAATTGGTAAAACAGCAGGGATTCTACCGCCATATCTGGGCCCTGCAAAATAATGTAAAAGAAGCTGGTTCCCAAAGCTGAAGTTTTGGGACGGCCTCGAACAGGAAGCGGCTTTACGATGGTACGGAAAAACGATAAACAGACAAAGCAGACTCAGGGACGGAACAAGTACGATGTTGATGAGTACCTGGACGATAAAGTCTCGTTTGTCAACTTTAAGTATGTGCTGAGTTATCTTGCAAAAGTAAAGGGCAGTATGAGCGCCGCCCTGATTTTTAGCCTCTTTTCAAGCATAATCGGCCTTTCGGGGCCTCTTTTTATCCAGCATGCGCTGGATGTAGCGGTGCCGGGCAAGGACTACCGTCTTCTCTTCCTCATGACAGGAGGGCTCACGTTTACCATTGTGTTTTCCATCGGTTTTGGAACCGTGAGGAACCTGATAGTGGCAAAGACGGGGCAGGCCATTATTCACGACATCCGCTACGATCTTTTTGCCCACCTGCAAAGGCTGCCCTTCAGTTTCTATGACAGCCGTCCCCACGGCAAGATCTTTGTTCGTGTGGTGCCCTATGTGAACAGTGTTTCCGATGCCCTCTCCAACGGTATCCTTAACTTTATCATTGAGATCCTCAACATTTTCTTTATTATCTTTTTTATGTATAAGGTTAATGCTCACTTGGCAACAGTAACAGTGCTGGGTCTTCCGGTGCTGGCCGCCTTTATCTGGACGATCAAAAACAGGCAGCGGAAAGCCTGGCAGCTTGTAAGCAACAAGAATTCCAATCTCAATGCCTATGTGCAGGAGAGTATTGACGGGGTGCGGGTCACTCAGGCCTTTGATCAGCAGAGGAGAACCCTGGCAACCCTTGACCGCCTGGCCGGTGAGCGGAACAAGGCCTGGATGTTTGCCCAGTACATTTCCAACTCTGTGTGGTTCAGTACCGAGACGATAAGCCAGATTGTTTTTTCCTTTGTGTATATCATGGGGGCCTACTGGATGAATCCCATGGCGAGTTTCGGCATGCTTTTGGCGATGGGGAACTATGCCTGGCGTTTCTGGCAGCCCATCATCAACCTGGCGAATATTTACAATACCTTTGTTACGGGCATGTCGTATCTGGATCGGATCTTCGACACCATTGCAGAGCCTGTCCTCATTGAGGATGCCCCGGATGCTCATGAACTTTCCGCCATGCGCGGGCATGTGGTCTTTGATAATGTAAGCTTTTCCTATGATCCGGGGCATAAGATTCTCAAGGGCGTGTCCTTTACCGCAGATCCCAGCGACAGTATCGCTATCGTCGGCCCTACCGGCGCGGGCAAGACTACCATCGTCAACCTCCTCTCCCGTTTCTACAACATTGAGGAGGGCAGGGTGCTGATCGACGGTCAGGACATCATGAAGGTAACATTGAATTCCCTGCGGAGCCAGATGGGGATCATGCTTCAGGACAGTTTTCTCTTTACCGGCACCATTGCGGACAATATCCGTTACGGCAAACTTGATGCCGGCGATGAGGAGGTGCGCGGGGCCGCAGAGCTTATCGGGGCCAACAGTTTTATTGAAAAATTCCCCCAGGGCTACGATACTCCCATTACCGAACAGGGCGGCGGCATATCCCACGGACAGAAGCAGCTTCTCGCCTTTGCCCGCACCCTCCTCAGCGACCCCAGAATTCTCATACTGGACGAAGCCACCAGCAGTATTGATACCGGTACCGAGCAGCTTGTTCAGCAGGGTATTAAAACCCTCATGAAGGGCCGTACCAGTTTTATTATCGCCCACAGACTTTCTACTATCCGGGACTGTACCAGGATCATATACATCAAGGATGGCTGCATTGCCGAGGCGGGAACCCATGACGAACTCATGTCCCTGAAGAGCTTCTACTACCAGCTTTACTGGGCCCAGTACGCCGAAGAAACCAGCCTTGAAAACAGTTCAAATGAGAGGGAAACCTGAACAACTCCCGCTAAAAAACCGCAATTTCACAGCCGGGAACCGAAGGTTCCCTGGCGGGAAATTGCAGGACTTGCACGTCGGCCGCAGGTTAGCAGAGAACCAGCCTGGGTTCTCGAGCAAGTCTAATATTTCTTTGCGGGGTCCCATGAGGAGCTTTTATGCATGTCTTTATTGTCTATGCTCATCCCGGTGAGGATTCCTTTACTTCGGAGATTCGGGACAGTTTTATCCGGGGCCTTGAAAGTGCCGGGCACAGCTTTACCGTTTCCGACTTGTACCGGATGAATTTCAATGCCCTCATGAGCGAGGCCGAATACAAGCGGGAAGCCTTTTACCGCAGCGATCTCTCTGTTCCGGAGGATGTTGCCGCGGAACAGAAGAAGATAAACAACTGCGATGCCATTGTCTTTATATGTCCCGTCTTCTGGTCCGATGTACCGGCCATACTCAAAGGCTGGTTTGACCGGGTCTGGACTTACGGCTTTGCCTATGGGGAAAAAGCAGAGAAGCCTGTTTCTGCACACAAGGACGGCCCGTTTACACAGAGGCGGTTAATGAAACAACTCGAAAAGGGACTCTACCTTCTCTCCGCGGGGAACACGATGGAGTATTTCAACAGTACCGGTATTCTGGCGGCGATGGAAAAGATTCTGCTCGACGACAGGCTCTTTGACCGGGTCAGGCAAAAGGAACTGGTGATTTTTGAAGGTACCAGCCGGGAGATGCCGAGCCGGGAAGAGAAACGGACAGACCATCTTGAAAGAGCCTTTAAGTGCGGCGCCCTTCTTTTTTAGGGCGGCCCTTTTTTTAGCAGAAAGATTGCCGTCTTTTTCCCCGAAAGAAGAATGGGAATTTTGTTCGTAATGGAAAGGCCGCTTTCCGCTACGGCTTTTTCCAGTTCTTCCTCCGCTGCGCTGAGGATCACCGCCCTGCCTGTTGCCGCAAGGAGTTTTTCGAAACAATCCGGCATTTCCCGGTAAAACTGCGCAGTATTTCTGTCTGTTTCCCTGTAGAGTCCCCAGGGAGGATCGGTAATGATTCTGTCTATGTTTTGCATACCCAGCTTCGGAGGAAGATCCCTGAAATCGCTCTTGAAAATTTCACAGAAACGGCCCGGAGAGACGGAGCCGATTTTCTTCCGTGTCTCCTGTACCGCCTCCGCGGAATTATCGGAAGCGTAGATCTTTTGCACGGGGAAACGGGAGAGGGCCTGGAAAGGGATGGAGCCATAACCGCAAAAGGGATCCAGAACACTTAAGAAAGAGCTTTTCTTTCCGCCAAGACCTGCAAGGCTGCAGAGAGTCCAGGCAAGCGGAGGAGGGAGTTCTCCGGGGTGAAGCCGCTTTTCCCAGGAGGCATGCCGGGTAAGGCGTTTCATGAACACCGAGAAACCTTCCCTGCGGTAGAGGAACCAGAATTCCGTATCGGGTCTTGAACGGTTCAGGGCAAGAGCGGAGGCGCGGGAAATAAAGACTTCTGTTTCCCTTTTTATCTTTTCGTTGACTGCGGCAAGTTTGTTTTCAATTGAGAAAACGATTCTGAAACTGAGTATCTTTTTGTTGTTTTCAGAAATGACAGGATTTTTACCTGCCCTGATTACGGCCCTCATGTGCTCTTCCAGGACTCCGGAGGAGAAGCCCGGCTCATCCGGGTTCCGGTGGAATGTTCCGGCAGGCTCCGCCTTTTCAACGATGCTTGCCACCGCAAAAATATTGTTGAAGCAGAAAAAATTCAGCCTGTCATAGGAACAGGCAGTTTCAAAAATGATGGCGCCGTCGAGGAGTTTGTGAATTGTTACATCGTCAAGGCGTCCGCGGACTACAGTGGCAATTACATCCTGCAGCCCGGGAACAAAGGCGGCATAGTAGATCATGGGTAATTATACTTTACAAGCGAGCTTGTTCCAAACCCCGGTTGGTTTTGAAACAGCCTCAAATAATAGATTTGTTCAGAAATCTCCAGTTTCTGAACAAATTCCGCTAAGAACAGCAATTTCGCAGCCTAAATGGCGGGAAATTGCAAGACCCGTAAGATAACCAACCGGGTTATCGAACAAGTCTAATAAACCGCTATGGCTGAATATGCGAAACGGCTTGGTTATATCTGCGGCTCAAGGCTATAATCCGGATATAGCGCCATCAAACCAGTTTATTCTTTTCGTAAACCATGATTTCATATAAGCTATCTCAGCTTTATAGGTTCCGGTTACGACCGCATTGGGCCATACATATTTATCCAGAATATTCCATTTTTTGAAGTTATAATCCTGCGCCTTGTCCAGATAAACAACACGTTCATCTATATATTGAAATATTCCGTTGAGTGCCGATTTTTTTGCATCCCAGCGGGTTTTTATCAATGTAACAAAATACGGATCTTCAAACAATCTCGAAATCCAGACTGAATCCTTAACCCAGAACCCTTCTGGATTGTTATTACCATTGAATCTCCTTGATATAAACCTGGATCTTTCAGAGCACTCATTGTTGAAGCATATCACACTTTTGTCCCTGATTCAAGTTTTTTTTCGAAAAATTTTGATTCGCAGGCGGGGTTCATGCCCGGGGGCCTTCCCCGGTTAAAATCATTACCCCCTGAAAAGCTGTAAACCAATCTTCGAATCGGGGTATGGACTCAAAAACCCGCTCACCGGTTCGCGGGGGAGAGTATAATAAATTTCCTCTCAAACGAAGATACCTCTGTTTTTCCCTGTTGCCAGAATGCCCTACACGGTCCTGAATCCTGGCACGGAAAGAACAAAACAGCAGCATCCTTCCCCGCCTTCGGCGTTTTTGCGGTTAAAATTTTTCTGGCTGCAGCCTGTTGTCCCTCCGCAGGTATCGGGCGATACCCGCATCCGGACTCAACTGCAGCCTGTTGTCCCTCCGCAGGTATCGCATTTCATGCAGGTACCGTTGCGTACCAGGGTGAAGGAACCGCAGTTGGGGCAGGGATCGCCTTCATAACCTCTGATCCTCGCCTCGGCAATTTTGGCAGCATCGCTCTGCGGGGGAACGGCTCCGGTATTGCGGGAAGCAGACTGAAGGGGAGAGGCGCTTGGCGCGGTGCCGGATGTTCTCGGCTTTACGGAAGAACTGGTTGTCGCAGTCTGGGTTGCCTGAAGTCCCCTGGGCTTAAAACCGGCGCTGGTCTTCTCCCGGCTTGAGCGGCTTTTTTCATCCGGGCCCTGATTCCCGGAGGAGACCCCCTGTTGGGATGCTGAATCATTTTTGGTTCCGGTAGCCAGAAGATCGTCGGGCTTTATCTGTCCCAGATCGGTACGCTTAAGGTAACTGATTGCAAGATCTCTGAAGATGTAGTCGATAACGCTGGTCGCCATCTTTACATAGTCGTGGCCCTGGACAATGCCGTTGGGCTCGAAGCGGCTGAAGGTAAAGGCATCAACATATTCCTCCAGAGGCACCCCGTATTGAAGTCCCAGGGAAACGGCAATGGCAAAACTATTGAGGAGGCTCCGGAAAGCAGCGCCTTCCTTGTGCATATCGAGGAATATCTCCCCCAGGGTACCGTCGTCGTATTCACCGGTACGGATAAAGATAGAATGTCCGCCGATCTTTGCCTTCTGGGTATAACCGGCCCTGCGGTTGGGAAGCCCCTTCCGCTGATTCCGGGGGACGGGCCGATCCGCCATAGGGACAGGACTCCTGACCATGCCCTGCTCCAGAGCGATGATCGTGTCCGCCAGAGGATCTGTACCGGGAGCGAAACTGGAGAGGGGCTGGGAGAGTTTGGAGCCGTCCCGGTACAGGGCTACCGCCTTGAGAGCGCTCTTCCATGAGAGCATGTAGGCTCCTTTTACATCTTCATAGTCCGCCGCATTGGGCATGTTGATCGTCTTTGAAATAGCCCCGGAGATGAAAGGCTGTACCGCGGCCATCATGCCGATATGGGCCTGCCAGGAGATGGAACGCGTGCCGTTTTTCCCGGAAGGAGTGGCGGTATCAAAGACCGGATAGTGTTCCTTCTTGAGACCGGGAGCTCCTTCAAGCCCCATGGTTCCACAGGCATACAGTTCCGCCTCATCAATATCCTCCTGACTGAAACCCAGATGCTTCAGGAGACTGAAACCGGGGAGACTCCAGGTTGATTCCGGCACCTTGAGGTTCTTTTCAACAAAATCCTTACCAAGAATCCAGACATTAAACACCCCTTCAAGATTGAGGCTTGTTTTTATCGCCTCTTCCAGAACGGCCAGCGTCCCGGGACCGAAACCTTTTGCGGCAAGATTCTCCGTATTGACGCCGGGGGCTCCGTTCAGGGTTTTCCAGCCCGTTGCATAGGCAACGATCCTGTCGATTTCATCCTGTTTGTAACCCAGAGACTCCAGGGCAGGGGGCACGGACTGGTTGATAATCTTGAAGTAACCGCCGCCGGCAAGTTTCTTGAATTTGACCAGAGCGAAATCCGGTTCTACCCCCGTAGTATCGCAGTCCATGAGGAGCCCGATGGTTCCCGTGGGTGCGATTGCACTTACCTGGGCATTCCGGAAGCCGTACTCCTGCCCCAACTGAAGCGCCTTGTCCCAGGAAACTTTGGCAGCTTCCAGAAGGTAGGAGGGACAGGCTGAAGGATCGATGCCTCTGGGAACGGTATTGAGCCTTTCATACTCCGAAGCGGGAGCGTTATTGGCTGCCCGGCGGTGGTTCCGGATTACCCGGAGCATGGAATCCCTGTTTTCGGCAAAACGAACAAAAGGCCCGAGACTTCCGGCCATTACGGCGCTTTGGGTATAGGCTTCTCCACTGAGGAGACTTGAGAGAACGCCGGCAACCGCCCTGCCCTCGGGAGAATCGTATGCCAGACCCATCAGCATGAGGAGACTCCCCAGGTTGGCATAGCCCAGACCCAGAGTCCGGTATTGATAGGAAAGCTCCGCAATTTTTTTTGAGGGAAACTGGGCCATAACCACGGAGATTTCCAGAATCGTAGTCCAGATTTGAATGGTATGAATGTAACCGTCTACATTGAAACGGCGGCTTTGTCTGTCGTAAAAATTGACCAGATTGATTGAAGCCAGATTACAGGCCGTATCATCGAGAAACATATACTCCGAACAGGGATTGCTGGCCCGGATTTCCCCTCCCGCCGGGCAGGTATGCCAGTCATTGATGGTAGTATGATACTGAAGGCCGGGATCGGCGCACTGCCAGCTTGAACGGGCAATATCCGACCAGATTTTACGAGCCTTGACGGTTTTAAACTCCTTGCCCGACACCCGGCTTGTGAGTTTCCAGGTTTCATCCTCCTGAACCGCCTGCATAAATTCATCGCTTACCCGGAGACTGTTGTTGGAACTCTGTCCCGACACGGTATTGTATGCTTCATCATCCCAGGCGGTAGAAAAAACCTGGGGCTCAACCTCATCATCACCCTGTTCCAGACGGCGCAGAAGCTGATAGAGATAGGCGGAAGGAATCTTGTCATTCAGAGCCTGGCGCAAGCAGGCGGCAAGTTCATGGTTTTTTTCCGCATTGAATTTATCCGTTTCCGGCCCCCGGAAACCGGCAAGGGCCTTCTTGATTGACTCAAGATGCTTCTTTACGATCTCGGAACCGGTAACCATGGAGGCAACCTTGTGTTCTTCTCCGGCTTTCCACGCGATATACTTTTCCACATCCGGGTGATCCACGTCCAGCGTAACCATCTTGGCGGCCCTCCGGGTAGTACCGCCGCTCTTGACGGCGCTGGCGGAACGGTCGCCGATCTTGAGGAAAGAAAGAAGCCCGGAGGAAACCCCGCCGCCTGAAAGTTTTTCATTCGCGGCCCGGATCTTGGAGAAGTTGGAACCGGTTCCGGAGCCGTACTTGAAGAGCCGGGCTTCCCTGGTTACCAGATCCATGATGCCCCCTTCGTTCACCAGGTCATCTTCGATAGACAGGATGAAGCAGGCATGAGGCTGGGGACGCTTGTAGGCTGAGCCGGACTTTACCGCTTCCCCTTTTTCCGTCTCGAAGTAGTAGTGACCCTGGGCGGGCCCGTCGATGCCGTAGACCGAATAGAGTCCTGTGTTGAACCATTGGGGACTGTTGGGAGCGGCAATCTGGCAGGCAAGCATGTTGCAAGTCTCGTCATAGAAGGCTTTTTCGTCCTCCTCGCTGTCAAAATACCCGTTTTTTCTGCCCCAATCCATCCAGGTAAAGGCCAAACGATGAAAAACCTGACGGCAATCGTGCTCTGCCCCATCTTCCGGGAGAGAAATATGAATTTCCGGGGCATGGGGAAGCCATTTTTCCCATTCATAGACCTTATTCGAAGGCACTCCGGCCTTGCGGAAGTACTTTTGGGCCATAATATCGGTAGCTATCTGGCTCCAGAAAGAGGGGACAATGACCGCTTCCTCCAAAAATATCGCCTTTCCGTCAGGATTCCGAATTTCACTCTTCCTTTTTTCAAAGACAATGCCATCATAGGGTCCTTTTACCGGATCCGTGAACAAACGCTGGAATTTCATGTTATCCTCTTTACCTACAGTATATATGGTGTGGTTTTTTAAATGATACACCATATAGATGGGTATGTATAGCCCTTTTCCATATTTTTTTCAAATGAAATAGTGTCTGAGGCTGTTCCGAAACTAGCCGGGGTTTGGAAAGACTCTATCATAGACAGACTCGAAATAGTAGGACCGAAAGGAAAAGGCTCATAAAAACCCCAAAGCCGCCGATAATAAGGTATGTTCTCTAAAGAACTGAAAGATATGCTGCTTCAGGTTGTTATTTCCTGGCAGGTACTTGCTGTAACGGTAGGGGTGATACTTTATTTCTTTCTGGTATCCTACGTAGGCCGCAATTACCGCCGGCCCCGCCATGCTTCAGCAAAGCTGATCTCAAAAGCCAGCCACGCCAGCGAGGCAGCCGCCGCCGGAGATGAAGAGGAACAAACTTCCGAAGACGAGGATCTGGGCCTTGAGGAAGAGTAAAACAGTGGTTTAGGGCCTTCGGGCCCTTTTTATTTAGGGAACCGCTGATTGGAAGGCAGGGGTCCATGCCCCGATGCTTGCTTCCGGATATCTTCATTCTTGCGAGCCGGGCTGATGGTGAAGTCCCCTTTGCACGGGCTTCCGGTAGAACCCGGGGCCCTTGTGTGCCGCTTCGTCCCTTGACATCCGGTAACGGGCGGCAAAAGACGTGATAAGGCCGTTGCGGTCTCATGGGGGGCCGTTGCTGCGGATAATGCCGCCCCCATACACGATGATAGGGCCGGTGTCCGCGCCGAGTTTTCCGTTCTGTATGTTCCAATCCAGGCGATAGTTCATATTTGGGTCTGCCTTTTCCTTTAGTCCGAAATCACAATCCGCTTATAATGCTCGCCGATACCTGTCACCAGGGGGAGGCTCACCGGGCTCAGGGCGGTACAGCCGGAGAAGGCCGCCATTACCGATACCGGCCGCCGCGGGAAAGCTCACCGGCGTCCGCGCCGGCCACGGCGATTTTGCCGTCAAGGCGGTGAATGTGCCGGTGAGCATCCGCGTCAGGTTCTCCCGTTTAGCGCCCCGCTTATTTCATCTTTTGTAAGGGTAATTAAATCGATCATACATCGAGCCATATTTTCATATCCGTCACCGCAAGGTACAGAGACGACCAGTCTGCCATGCTTCGCCGCTTTATACTCAATCTCATACTCGGTGTTACCGAGTTTTATATGCTTCCCTTCATATTTCTCCCGGATAAAGCGGTCTACGTTGTCATAACCCGCTCCCTCAATATGAAACATGACCTCCACATCCTTTTTCCCTGCACGCTCCGCAAGGAACGCATAAAATATTCTTTCCTTCGGCCAATCGGGAATGTTTATGTGTTTATAATACCACCCTATCCGTCCGGCATCCCCCTCCTTCCCCTCTGCCCGAAATTTAATGCCTTCCATATTGTGGTAAGTAGTGATAAGGTTACCAAAATCGAATCCTGGCGGATTCGAAGTCGAAGTATCGGAACCTTTCAGTTCCTTGGAGGTGTCGTTCGTTTCCCCATCGATGTCTTGCCTCCCAAAGACAAATTCCCTGAACCGCTCACCGGAGCAGGCGGTTCTGTCCAGTATTTCAAACAGAGCCATACCATTAAGATTGGCGGGATCAAAGCCGAAGCTCCTTACTTTGCTGGTGATGCCATTCTCGTCATAAAACGCTTTTATCTGATCGCCAACAAGAAGACCGCATTTATGGGAAAGAATACGCATATATGACATGAGCTGGCCTTCTGCGTCATCATCAAGTTTTTCGCCGGGCTTTTTCATTTCTATTACAATGCCGAAACCGTCGCCTTTTAAAACAATATCCACCCGTTTCTTTTCCTTCCCATACTGCGAAAGCACCTGGCTTTTCATGGTTTCTTCGTCCCAGGACAAAATACAGCGCAAAACCGCTTCAAAAATTTTTTGATATGTATTCTCATCAACCCTTGCGGTGATTAAGGGCCTCATAAAACTGCAAACCTGCTGCCACTTGTTCAAGTTCATTACATTCTCCTTATGGTATGAATTTTAAACGGCGCTTTCTATTGCCGTATTATGAAGATCCTCCATTAATTGGGATATGTCAAAATGTACAGTTATTGTTTCGCCGTATTCGGTCTTGATTGTTAAAATATCACAATCCACTACTTGTCCGTTAAGGCATATTTTGGTAAACATCCGGAACGTGCGAACGGAATTGGCGTATTTATCGCGGAACCAGACATATTCAGCATCAACGCCCAACTGGTGATCATCTGTACAAACTTTTACAAAGTCACCTTCCGGATCGGACTCGTATTCGATAAAGTTTACCATACGCCCATGAACATTTAAAGAGGTTTCTTTCGCGATTGCCAGGTTCTTTTCCGGCATTTTTCCTCCCCCCTTGTTCCCGGTATAGCTATTATTCCTCAACTTGATTAACCGCCTGAGCGCTTTCTGTTCAATTCTTTTTATACGCAGCATGGTTAAGGCAGCCATCATTAATGCTTCTTCACGATCCATTTAATTTGCCTCCTTATTTAACTCCCGTATTTCCGGGAAAACGGAAAAACCACGTTTCCCGTTACCGTATTGCCACGGTTTTCCAGTCCTCGCAAATATTCACCCTCCCATCTCAGACAAATCCAACAATTCTCCATTCTTCGGCCGTTTCATCCACCGTGGTTACAATACGGCGATACGTTATTTTAAACTCGTCTGAACCGGCGATGTCTGCTTTGTAAACGCCTCTAAAAGTGTAGTTTCTCTCGCCTCTCGTCTGGTCCTTGACAAACATTGCTTGTATGGGATGCTGCGCCGGGTTTAGACCACCATGTTCAGAATTGATATAAATATCATCCCAGCTTATACCTGGCCCATGACCATTCGTAACACCCTTGTTCGCCATTTTTCTGTTTCCTATTATTATCACATGTACCAAGTGCCCGCCGGTCGTCAAACCTCTGGTTGGCGGGTAAACCCGCCGCGCTGCCCCTCCGAAGCTGTCCATAATGTCGGCAACTCTCTTAAATTCTTGTTTCCTTTCCATACTTTCAGTCTCCTCTTTGTTTCTTCAAGCCTGGTCATTTGCCGAATTCCATGTCGATAAGCTTATCAAACAGCTCAACATGGTTACAGGCCCATTCTTCGTCGATTTTGCGGACCGGGCTGATGGTGACAAGACCCTTTTGTACGGGCTTCCAGTAGAACCTAAAGCCTTTACTTGCCACCTCGTCCCTTGACACCCGGTAACGGGCGGCGAAAGACGTGATAAGGTCGTTGTGGTCCCGGGACGGGCCGCTGCTGTGGATAATGCCG
>JAITLC010000148.1 GCA_031278095.1 Treponema sp. | reverse complement strand
CGCCGCTGTCTGGGATCTGAAGGACGGAGAGATTATTTCGATCCATGTGGAGGGAGAAAAGGGCGGGCTTATGGAAAATGTACATGTTGTAGTGAACAGCCGCTGTGCGCCGGATTTCCCCGGCTTTTTGGTTACGGCGGCGGTTCACGCACCGGGAGGCGCCGCTCCCTGTTCATTTCCCGGCCTGTACGGCATCGACGGCAGGGAGATCCGGAGATTCCGGTCCCTCAAAAATCGGGATTCGCTGTTAAAAAGCCTTGATGAGAGAAAACCGTGAATATCTTCCGTTACCGTATATGCGATCTTATGGTCTGCGAAATGGCCCGGGCTATCCGGGACGGAGAAACCGTCTTTCACGGCGTAGCATCTCCCATGCCCATGGCGGCGATTCTGTTGGCCCGGGCTACTCACGCAAAAACACTGACCTACCTCAATTTGACGGGCGGGGTCAATCCTGCCGGGATTAAGCCGGAACGGTATTCCTCTATTACAGGGAATTTGGCGGAACAGGGAAACTGTTATTTCCCCCTGGCCGATATTTTTGATCTCGCCATGCGCGGCGCCCTGCATCCCGCTTCAACTACGCACCGCCGGATGAATGACGCGCAGCTGCGGGCCGCAGGAGTATCGGCAGATCCGGTCAGGTTGTCTGTTGGAATTGAAGATCCCGGGGATTTGATGTACGATATTAACAGGGTTCTTTCGGCAATTTAATAGAGTTGTTCACAGCGGTTTTCCCGGAACTTCAGTTTTTTTGGGAAAGTAATATCTTGGAAATAGCTCCGGAAACTGAGGTTTCCGAACAACTTCCACTAAAGCCGGCTTGCCGGGCTTACAAGCGCCCAACGATGAACAGGAGGAGTTTATGAACTATCCAAAAACGATGAAGGCCTTGCTATGCTGCGGTAAAAATAACTACCGTTTTGAGCCTGCCTTTCCAAGCCCGGACTGCGGGGACGATGATATTATCATCAAGGTTGAAGGCTGCGGCATCTGCGCAGGGGATCTAAAGTGTTTCCACGGGATAGAAGCCTTCTGGGGCGACGGAACGGCTCCCGGTTACGCCGAGCCTCCCTTCATTCCGGGGCACGAATTTTTGGGCCGCATTGTGGAAATTGGAAAGAATGTAAAGAATTTCAGGACGGGTCTTGCAGAGGGCGACAGGATCATTGCAGATCAGATCATCCCCTGCGGCGAATGCCGTTTTTGCAAAACAGGCAAGTACTGGATGTGCCAGCCCCACCGGGTTTTCGGTTTCAAGGGCAACTGGAACGGCGGTATGGCGGAATATGTGCGCTACCCGAAAAACGCCATTGTCCACAAAGTGCCGGAAGACATGCCGCTGAGAGACGCTCTGCTCATTGAGCCTTTCAGTTGTTCAAAACATGCCATAGACCGGGCGGAGATTCAGTGTGAAGACATCGTAGTCATTTCGGGTGCGGGAACTTTGGGCCTGGGCATGGTGACCAACGGTGTGCTTAAAAATCCAAAGGCTCTCATCTCACTTGACATGATGGACAAGCGTCTTGAAAAAGCTCTTGAGCTGGGCGCCACCCACGCGTTTAATCCCTCAAAGACCGATGTAAAAAAGATAATAATGGATATGACGGAAGGTTACGGCTGCGATATTTATATAGAAGCAACAGGGCATCCTTCCAGCGTCAATCAGGGGCTCTCCCTGATCCGCAGGCTGGGCCGCTTTGTGGAGTTCAGCGTCTTTGGCGAAAAGGCAACGGTAGACTGGACGCTCATCGGCGACACCAAGGAGCTGGACATTCACGGCGTTTCCCTGAGTCCATACTGTTTCCCCTTTGTCATCGAAAATATTTCCAGGGGAAAACTTAAAACCAGCGGCATCGTGGAAAACATATTCCCCCTGGAAGAATGGGAAACGGCTTTTGATCATGCCTCCGGGAAATACGGCGATTACAAGGTTGCCTTTGCTCCTTAACGGGTTTTTTAGGGAAGCACTGGTTTATTCTCAATGAATAAACCGGCGTTTCCTTAGCGTTCAAATTTTGCATTCATTTCGATGTTCTGTTTGTAATTCCCAAAGCTTTCTCCAAAGAGATTGATCCCTCCCACACATTCCGCATCTTCCCTGATGCCGATCTTGAGAGAGATACAATCCCCCCGGCAGATCCCCAGCGTTTCCAGAGTATGATCCGAAGTTTTTCTGCCGTCTCCGTAGCAGCCTTCCCTCTGTATGACAAGGCGGTGGAGCTCCCCGTACTGGGTGGAACTTTCCGGCCACCATGAGGGGGTATAGATTCCCCGTTTGCCGCCATAGTCTCCGGCGCAACGGAAACTGAATACCTCTTCTTTATTTATCCACACGGTTATGTCGCTGGGCCAGTCGTTATTGTAGCCGGGCGCTTCGGAACAGGCTTCAAAGGAAAAAGAAGCCTCCAAAACTTTTTCGGTACGGAGAAAATAATTTGAAAAACGGTATTCAAGAAAACCCGTGGTAAACCAGATTATCTGGGCCTGGAAACGGTTCCTTCCGTAAAAGGCATATTCCGAATCTTCAATCCCGATAAAATTTTTCTTGCTCGCCATGCCGCAGGGTTTGGAAACCATGCAGTCAAAGTAACTGCCTATGGGCATGCTGTAACCGCCCAGCTCTCTGGCGGGCTTGTTGTGTTTTTCCCGGCCGTAGAGATTGATATACATGTCCTCGGCAAGCATTGCGCAGATCTTCTGCGCGCCCCGAAGCCCCGGTTTCTCCTCGGTAAAGATCAGTTCCGCCTCCTCCAGCACCTTTACATGCAATGCCGTAGTGGAGAGGGGGAGGGAAAGCCGGTCGGCAAGTTCGCTGATATTCATCCCCGCGGAAGCCTCCGCCAGTACCTGCAGCATCTTGAGGCGCTCCGGCGAGGAAAGGGCCTTGCAGGCTGCCGCGGTTTTTTCATACTGGTCAAGATCCAGGTTGATGCGTTTTTTCATACAACAGGTTTACGCACGAAACTTCGTTCCATGCCCGATTCGGTCTTTAAGGCCGGCATTTAGATCTTGAGCCGGTAACGGTTGCTTATCTTCCTCTCGTTGATCTCTTTGAGAACCGCGGGATCCACCTTGAAATTGCGTTCTATGTCCATGATGCCGTTGATCTCCTGCTGCACGTCGCTTACCTGGGTGTAACAGTACCCGCTTATGATCTCCACTTTTTTTATTGCAGTGGTGATATCGTCAAAACGTTTGATGTATTTCTCTTTTGTCGCAACCTTGTTGCCGTAGCCCCATCCCTCTTTGCCGCTCTCGAAGGCAATACCCCCAAACTCGCTGAGGATGATCGGCTGACCCTGGTAGCTGTAGCCGTCCGCGAATGCCGATTTGAAGACGTTGTGGTAAAGTTCATTATCAAGAATCTCTTCGAGATTGTCCAGATAGCGGTCAAGGAAA
This sequence comes from Treponema sp., assembly GCA_031278095.1. Classification (GTDB taxonomy): domain Bacteria; phylum Spirochaetota; class Spirochaetia; order Treponematales; family Breznakiellaceae; genus JAIRNJ01. Next base: position 92,869 of record JAITLC010000148.1, on the reverse strand, counting down.
TCCTCACCCTTTTCTTCATAGTCATGGAGGGTGATGATGTCGGAGATCGTATGCTCCCATCCGTCATTGCAGATCACGGGCCTGCAAGGATCGTAACTCTTGGTGAGGTAGTAGATCGCCTCGGTAAATTCCGCCTGGGCCCTGCTTGTCTTGATCTCCGGCACGCCCCAGGATTCGTTGAAGGGCGTCCATGTGATGATCGCGGGATGATTGTAATTCTGCCTGACAATCTCCATCCATTCACGGGTAAAGTTATCTACCGCTTCATCGCAGAACTCGTAGGTTGCGGGCGCTTCACTCCATACCAGAAGTCCCTTTACATCTGCCCAGTAGAGGAAACGCTCGTCCTCTGTTTTCTGATGTTTGCGCACCCCGTTGTAGCCTGCGGCCATGATCTTGTCGATATCGTCAATCAGGGCCTTTTCATCGGGCGGAGTAAGGTGGCTTTCCTTCCAGTAGCCCTGGTCGAGAATGAGCCGCTGGTAAAGCGGAACACCGTTAAGCAGTATGTTTGCGCCGTCAATACGGATCTCCCTCATACCGAAATAGGAGAGGGCTTCATCCACGGTTTCACCCTTGCGCTTCAACAGAAACACCATATCGTAGAGTTCAGGATGTTCCGGAGACCACAGCGTCATATTCCACGCGCTTACGGAAAGGGATCTGACCGAAGCGGAAAGCTCAAGACGTTTCCGGGTGACAGGAACGGCAACACCGGTAACAGGATGATCCTTGTAGTATATCAGGGCTTCAAACTCAAGCCCCTTAAGGGAAGCTTCGGAGGGAACGCTGATCTCCGCCTCAATATCAAGTCTGTAATCTTTTGTGCAGGGAGTCATCTTCACCGATGCAATATAGGCGCCGGGCAGCTTTTCAAGCCACACGGTTTTCCAGATCCCCGTGGTCTGGATATACCAGCAGCCGAAGTTTTCATCTCTCCAGCGCTGCTTGCCCCGGGGCTTGGTTAAATCGAAGGAATCCTCAACCCTCACGGTGATTCTGTTTTCGCCTTCCTTTACAAGGTGGGTAATGTCAAAGGAGAAACGGGCATAGCCTCCCCGGTGAGTCCCCGCATGGCTTCCGTTGATGTAGACATCGGTTTTGTAATCGCAGCCTTCAAAGTGAATCATCAGCCGTTCGGAGCTTTTTTTATAGCTGAAACTCCGCTGATACCAGACCACATCATGCCGCCCGGGATCGTTGATTCCGCTTTTGGGAGTCTCGTAGCTAAAGGGGACAGTAATCTTCTGCGCCGGGGGGAAGCCGGAGTACCAGGCTTTGGCAAGCCCTTCATTACTGTCGTCAAAGGCAAAATCCCATTGACCGTTGAGGTTTTCCCAGGAGCCGGGACGCACAAGCTGGGGGCGGGGATAATCAGGTACATAGCATTTCATAGTATGCCTCTTGTAAACATCCGGGCCGCGGAAATTCCGAAAGCCCGTTGCAGGATATTGCTACAGAAAAATTGCAGCTTTTTAGCAATCATAGTTACTAAATCGCTATATTGTCAAGAAAATTTGGAAAAAATTGTTGACATTTGGAAATTCATGTATTAATCTGGATTTTATTCAGGAGATTATTACAAGATATTTGTAATAAATCAGACTGTTTCAAAACTTCAGTTTTGAAAGACAGGCTCATTATCTTAATTTTTGAAGGAGAATAAAGATGAAAAAGTTCTTTGCGCTCGCCCTGATCCTCGCCCTCGTGGTATCAGGCGCCCTCTTTGCAGGCGGTAAATCCGACTCATCAGGTTCTGCAGGAACAAGTTCCGCAGGATCAAGCGGGGAAGCTGTATCGGTAAACGAAGACGGTACCATCAACAACCCGGAAGCAGTCAGGGTTGACGCCAACAAACTGGTCTTCTGGTCTCTCTTCTCAGGCGGGGACGGCGCCTGGATGGACAGGATCATCGCCGACTACAACAAGACCGGTCCCGCAAAACAGGTCCAGTCGATCATGCTCGTGTGGGCCGACTATTACACCAAATTCGGCACCGCGGTAGCGGCACGGAAAGGCCCGGATATCGGGGTTTCCCACATTTCCCGGCTTCCCGAACTGCAGGAGCAGGGCATGGTCATTGCCATTGATGATTATGCCGGCACGGCAGGGGTCAACTGGAGCGAATACACCCCGGCCATGGTCGAAGGAATCAGCTTTGGCGGTAAGAAATATGCCCTGCCCCTGGATACCCATGCCGAGATCATGTATGTCAATGCGGACAAACTCAAGGCGGCAGGGGTTCCCCTGAATGCAGCCAATCAAATTTCTGTAAAGAACGCGGCGGAATTCAAGGCTATTCTTGACAAGATTAAGACCATTCTCAAACCGGGCGAAACTGCGCTTTCACTGCCCCAGAAAGGCGACGATCCCTACCGCGCATGGTGGGCTGCCTACTTCCAGATGGGCGGCACTCCCCTCGTGAACGCGGCCGGAAATCAGGTTACTCTGAACAAGGATACTGCGATCAGGGCCATGGACTATGTTAAGAGCCTCTGGACAGACGGCTATATTCTCCCCGGTATTGAAGATCATCAAAAATTCTTCCAGGGCGGAAGCGCCGCCCTCGTTGTGACCGGCACTTGGGCTACCGGCGTATTGACCGAAACTTTGGGCCCCAGCCTCGGTGCCCAGCCCTTCCCCAGCCTCTTCGGTACAAACGAAGCGCAGTGGGCCGACGCTCATGTGTTCACCGTTCCTACCAAGCAGAGCAGGAATGCTGCGGACACTCAGGCTGCGGTAAACTTCATCAACTGGGCGGCCACCAAGGGCGCTCCCACTTGGGCTGAATCGGGCCAGATTCCCTCAAATATTCCCGTCCTTTCAAGTCCTGCCTTTACGGCGCTTCCCCGCCGGGCAGACTATGCCAGGGCAGCCGCCACCGCGGTACTCCCTTCCAAGGATGTGCACTTCGGTTCTTTCAAGGATTCACTGATCAAGAATCTTGACCTTGTATGGAACAATCAGGCGACTTCCGCGCAGGCGGCCCAGAACATTATTGACGAATTCAATTCGGCAATAAAGAACTAAGCGTTTGAAAACCAGAGTGTTTTCAGTTTTTTGAAAAACCATGGCTCCGGAGTCCTTCAGGGTTTCGGGGCTATCCTTGTATAGCGGAAAAAGAACGATGAAACAATCCAGCGGCAAACAAATCGGGCGGAAGACGCTGACGGCGCTCCTCTTTATGCTTCCCTTCCTCTTACTCTATACCCTGTTCATCATCTGGCCGGTTATTCAGGGGATCTATGTAAGTCTTCACAAGTGGGGTCTTATGGGGAAGATACGGTTTCTGGGAGGATCAAATTATACCCGCTTCCTTACCGATAAATTTTTCTGGAGCGCACTCTGGCATACTACATGGTTTGTGATTATTTCCGTTCCGCTGTTGATCCTCACCGCCCTGGTTCTGGCGCTTCTGGCAAACCGGAAAAGCAGCATGAAGAAGGCCCTCCGGATCTGTTACTATCTTCCAAATGTACTTTCCGTTTCCGTTATTTCCTACATGATGAAATTCATGTTCTCCCCCTATATGGGCTTTATGAGTACCTTTCTCCACTCAATTGGTTTTCTTTCCCCGAATCAGGAGATCATGTGGCTCACCGAGGTAAATCTTATCTGGGCGGTTGTTACCTCTGCCACGGTCTGGTGGACAACAGGCTTCTCCATGATGCTCTATATTTCCGCCATGCAGGATATTCCCGTCAGTGTTTACGAGGCGGCGGAACTTGACGGGGCTTCGCCGGCCAGACAGCTTTTCGGCGTTACCCTGCCTCTCCTTAAATCAACCACCTACCTTATTTTGCTTCTGCAGATAATCGCATCCTTTAAAATATTCGGGCAGATCTTCATGATCTCCAGCGGAGGCCCCGGCAGTATGACCCGTCCCCTCATTCAGTATATTTATGAAAGCGCCTTCGCAAAGAACGACATGGGTTATGCCTCCGCAATGTCTTATGCCCTCTTTATTATCCTGGTGCTGCTTTCATATATTCAGATACAGTTCCAGAACCGCAGGGAGAATGTAGCATGAAGATACAAAAAACACCCGGAAGTGTGCTGCTCAATATCATTTCCATTATTATTGCCCTTATTTTTTTAAGTCCTATCGTCTGGTCTCTTTCCGTCTCCCTTAAAACAGAAGGCACACCGATTAGAACCGCGTTTGACTGGTTTAAGCCGCCCTATACCCTGAGCAATTATCCGTATATATTTTTCAGGAGCTCGGTGCCGGCCTGGTTTAGAAACAGTGTTATCATCGCCGCCGCGGCTACGTTTCTATGCGTCTTCTTTTCCGCCCTTGCGGCCTACCCGCTTGCAAAGATGAATTTTATCGGAAAAAATAAATTCTATTTTTATTTTCTTTTGGGACTCATGGTGCCTACCGAAGCCACCATCGTACCTCTGTTCATTACCGCCAATTCCCTTTACATGATCGATAACTATGCGGGGATGATCCTGCCGATCATCGCAGGTTCCATGAATCTTATCATCATGACCGCTTTCTTCAAAAGCATACCCAAGGAGCTGATCGAAGTGGCCCAGATAGACGGGGCAAAGAATTTCACGATCTTTTCCCGGATCGTGCTTCCTCTCTCCAGAACAGTACTTGTAACGGTGAGCATCTTTGCCTTTATCGGAAGCTGGAACAACTACCTCTGGCCCCTGCTCTGCGCCATGAGTGAACAGATGTTTACCCTGCCGGTGGGTATTCCCACCCTGATGAACACCTACACCGCCGACTATGTGGTACCCTCTACCGCCAACATGGTGGCCTCCATCCCGGCGATCATCGTGTTCTTCATCTTTGAGCGTCAGATCACCCAGGGCATCGCCATGTCGGGAATCAAGGGTTGAGTCCCTTCCGCTTTGCGGGTTTTTCAAAGCTTTTTAAAACCCGGGATTTTTATACACGGCTGTTTGTCCTCGCCATTCCGGCGATGATACAGAATTTGATCAGCGCCCTGGTCAATATTCTGGATACCATATCATCAATACCATATTTTTGTGTTCGGCTCTCCCCTCTGGCTTGTTTACCTGATTATCACTGCCGAGGATTTTATGAAGATGCTGTTCCCGGGAATCCGGCGCTTCAAAAACGGCAAGTGGCTTCACAATGTGGTAAAAACCTCTAAGGAAGCACCGATTTATTCAATCGAGAATAAATCGGTGCTGCTTTAACGTTCCGGCTGTGTCCTTCGGTTCGCCAGAGCATGGGGGGGAAGGAAAACTGCCGGGATAACGCCTGCGCCGAATCCTTTTTCAAGACCCTGAAGCGGGAACCGGAAACCCTGGGGGGGCTGTCTGTAAAAACTTCTCGGACACCCCCTTCTTTATTATTTCATCACGGATATCAAAACCCGCGACATAATGCCTTCTGAAAACAGGCGGAGAAGACACCGCAAGTCCTGCGCCGTGAATGTCCGATTGGCCGGTACAGAGAATGGCCTGTATCCCCTCCCGATTTTCAAGAACCAAACACCAGGCTGATCTTCGTTCCCGAAATTCCGTCGCTTTCCACTTCGATTCCGGCTCCGTGAAGTTTGGCGCCGTGCTTGACAATGGAAAGTCCTAAACCGGTTCCGCCGGTTTTGCCGTTTCTGCTCTTGTCGAGGCGGTAGAAACGTTCAAAAACCCGCTCCTGTTCGGCAGGGGGAATGCCGATTCCGGTATCGGCAACGGAGAGACGGATTTCGTTTTTGTTCTTTGTAACCGAGACGCGGACTTCTCCGTTCTCCCTGTTGTATTTGACGGCATTGTCCAGAAGATTGAACAAGACTTCCCGCAGCACCTGAGGAATGACTGAAATCGTGATGTCCTCTCCTTCCAGGACAATATGGATATTTCTGGTCTGTGCCGCCGGACGGATGCGTTCCACCGTCCCTGAGGCAAGGGAGAGAAGGCCGGCTTCTTCCCGTTCAAGTTCCATGCCGCCTTCATCCAGGCGGGAAAGCAGCATGATGTCGTTTATCAGGCCAAGCAGTCTTTGGGCTTCCCTGTAAATTTTTGTCCCAAAATCCACAGCCTCTTCCGGTTTGAAAATTCCGCTGGAAAAAATTTCCGCATATCCTGAAATAACCGTAAGGGGTGTCTTGAGCTCATGGGACACGTTGGCGGAAAATTCACGGCGCAATTTTTCCCGGTCTTCCTGTTCTGTCACGTCAAGCAGCAGAAGTACCGCACCCTGGACATTCCCGCCATCCATCACGGGGTTTGCCATAAGGCGCAGATGAGAATCTTCAACGGAAAGAACCGTTTCCAGCGGAATTCCGTTCAGAGTTTTTTCCAGGGCAAGCCGGAAAGGCTTGTCCCGTCTCAGCGCAAGGACATTGCGGTTTTCCACTGCCGAACTGAGACGCAGTAATTTTATGACGCTGTTGTTGCAGGAAAGTATATGCCCTTCCCTGTCCAGTACTAAAAGCCCCTCCCGCATATTGTCGGTGATGGCCTGAAACTCAATCTGTTTCTTCCGCAGTTTGGCAATCTGCCTTTCAATTTGATCCTTCTGTTCCCTGATCCTGGAAAGCAGGGGACTGAATTCTTCATACACATTATTATTTTCCGGTTTTTCCAGATTGAGACTGTTGAGAGGCTTTACTATGCGTCTGGTAACAGCGGAAGCCGTAAAAAGAGCGCAGACAAAAACCGCCAATACTATTGCAAGGGTGAGAGGCACAATCGTCATTGCCGAAGTGAGTATGCTGTCCATGCCCACGGCAATTCGCAGAATTTTTCCGTTTGCAAGTTTAACAGCCCTGTAATAGACGCGCTTCCCGAGAGTGACGGAAAAGCGGATACTCTCGCCAGGACTCCCGGCGGCGGCTGACTGTACTTCCTGACGGTTCGAATGATTTTCCATGTTACGCGCATCCGTTTCATTGTCAAACAAAACCGTACCGTCCGCGGCGATCAGTGTAAGTCTGGGACCGGAAGCAAACGTTTCAAGAAGTTCCTCACCGGCGGCTTCAATTCCCGCACGGACATATTCCAGTTCAATCGCCGCCTCATGTTTCATCTGCCGGGAGAATCCCCAATACACGGCAAAATGAATCAAAACCGCTGTCAGTATTATTGAAAGACCCGACAGGAATCCTGTCGCGATAAAAATGATTCGCTTCATTCCCCCTCTCCTATCTTGTAACCCAGGCCGCGGACTGTTTTGACAAGCGCCCCGGCGGAGCCAAGCTTGTTCCTCAGGGTAAGTATGTGGGTGTCCACAGTTCTGGTTTCTCCGGTAAAGTCATAGCCCCATACCTGTTGCAAAAGCTGTTCCCTGGAGAGGACGGCGTCTTTATTCTTTAGAAGATATACCAGAAGATCGAATTCCTTGATGGTGAGTGAAATTTCATTGCCGCCCACAGTAACAGTGTGCCTTGGAATATTGACGCGGAGGTCGCCAAGCCTGAATTCCTCCTGATTCTCCGGCCGAGTCCGCCTGAGCAGGGCTTCTATCCTGGCTTTCAGTTCCATCAAGCCGAAGGGCTTGGCAATGTAGTCATCCGCACCGCTGTCAAGACCGGAGACTTTGTCGTATTCGCTTCCCTTTGCGGTGAGCATGATGACAGGCAGCCTGGCAAATTTTGAAGAACGGACTTTCTTCAAAATGGAAAGCCCGTCCTCGCCGGGCAGCATGATGTCAAGGAGAACCAGGTCAGGCTGTTTTTCTTCCATGGCCTGACGGAAACTCTGCCCTTCGGCAAAGCCCTTTGCCTCAAAGCCTGAATTGTTCAGAGTATAGAGAACCAGTTCACGGATGGAATCTTCGTCTTCAACAAGATAGATCAAGGGAAGAGCCTTCGCCGCTTTTCGATACGGTTGAGAATACATGGCGGCGCTCTCGCGACGATGACTGTTGACCTTCAAGCCGGTTGTCCTCTTTCACCGGCGATTGAATAGACTACCCATTCGGCAATATTCACCGCATGATCGCCGATGCGTTCCAGATACTTTGATATCATGAGAAGATCCAGGCATGCGCCGCCGCTCCCGCTGTTTCCCGAAATGATTTCAATTAACTCCTGTTTTATTTTTCTGAACAATTCATCAACCTGATCGTCACTTTTGATCACGTCTCCGGCTTTCTGCAGATCCCCTTCCACAAAGGAATCTATACTGGCGCTCAGCATCGCCGCAGTTGCCTTTGCCATGTCGCCGATATGAATATCGCTTTTCAGTATTTCTCCGGTTCGGAGGGCTTCCGGAAAAACACCGCTGCCGGAACTTCTGTTTTTGTAAAAAAAATTCGCCAGTTCCGCAATGTCCGCCGCCTGATCCCCTATGCGTTCCATGTCGCCAACCATCCGCTGTGCCGCGGTTATCTGCCTAAGATCCCCTGCCACAGGCTGTTCCCGGAGGAGAAGCCGCACACAGATCGATTCGATCTCCCGTTCTTTGAGATCTATTTCTTTCTCCAGCTTAATTGCCTTCTCCCTGAGAGCCGCGTCTTCATCCAGAAAACCACTCACGGCGCTGGCAATGGCATCTTCGCAGAAAGCGCCCATACGGATAAGTTCTGTATGAAGGGACTCAAGCTGCTTTTGGTAACTCTCTCTCATCAGCCAAACCTCCCGGTAATGTAATCTTCCGTACGTTTGTCCTTCGGCATGGAAAAAAGATTCTCAGTAGCGCCGCACTCGATCAGCTCTCCGGTCAGGAAGAAAGCGGTATTGCCGGAGATGCGGGCGGCCTGCTGCATGTTGTGCGTCACCATAACAACAGTGTATTGACTTTGCAGTTCAAAAACCAGATCTTCGATCCTGGAAGTTGAAACAGGATCAAGGGCCGAAGTAGGTTCGTCCATGAGCAGAACTTCCGGTTCCACGGCCAGGGCGCGGGCTATGCAGAGCCGTTGCTGCTGGCCGCCGGAAAGAGAAAAGGCGCTCTTCTTCAAACGGTCTTTGATCTCGTCCCAGAGTACGGCTTCCCGCAGGGATTTTTCCACGATAAAATCCAGTCTGGGTCTGGAGTGTATTCCGTGTGTGCGCGGGCCAAAGGCAACATTGTCATAAACACTCATGGGAAAGGGATTCGGTTTCTGAAACACCATGCCTACCCGCTTGCGGAGCATACCGGAATCGGTGTTGCCGTATATGTTTTCTCCGTCAAGAAGAACCGTTCCGCTGATACGGCATCCTTCTACAAGATCGTTCATACGGTTGAGCGTCTTGATGAAGCTTGATTTCCCGCAGCCTGAAGGCCCGATAAGCGCGGTAATTTCATGTTCCCTGATCCCCAGACTGATTTTTTTCAGCGCCTGGTATCCGCCGTAATAAAGATCCAAATTCCTGACGCTGATCTTATCCATGCTCTGCTCCCATGTCTCCCGAAAGTTTTTTCATCAGATGGAAGGAGACGGCGTTGGTCAAGGCGGCAAGAACAAAAAGTACTACCGCGGAGGCATAGGCCTGTTTGATATAGAATCCTTCACTTGACAGGCTGTACATGTGTACGGCAAGTGTACGCCCCGAGGAAAACAGACTTTTGGGAATTCCGGCTACCGTGCCGGCGGTAAAAACAAGCGCGGCAGTTTCACCAAAGATCCTTCCCGATGAAAGAATGATTCCGGCAAAAATGCCGGGAACCGCCGATGGCAGAACCACAGCCGTCACAGTCCGCAGGCGTCCCGCACCGAGGCTGAAACTTCCTTCCCTGTAAGTATCGGGAACCGAAAGAATGGCCTCCTCCGCAGTCCGCATGATGATGGGGAGGATCATAATTGCCATGGTAAAACTCCCTGCCAGGATCGAGTAGCCCCAGCGCAGATACACAACAAAGAGCAGCATGCCGAACAGACCGTAAATAATGGAAGGGATGCCCGCCAGAGTTTCCGCCGCAAGCCGTACCACCCTGACCAGAATATTTCCGGAGCGGGAGTATTCCGTCAGGTATATAGCGGCAGAGACGCCGAGAGGGACTGCAAGCAGAAGGGAAAGGAAAGCCATTATCAGCGTATTGATTAATGCGGGAAGAAGGGAAGCGTTTTCGCTTGTGTAAACTATAGAAAAAAGTTCAGGACGCAGATTTGGTATACCCCTGATAAAGATATAAGATGAAATAAACAGAATGATAAAAATACTTGTTCCCGCCGCTGCATATACCAGGAGACGGAGAAGCGGCGGCAGGAAACGTTTCCGTTTCGCATTCATCTTGTCTTTCCTTTTACCAGAGAAAAGAGCATATTGATTAGCAGAATAAAAACAAAGAGTACCACCGCGGTAGCTATCAATGCGTCACGGTGAAGTTCCGCCGCATAACCCATCTCCAGTACGATATTGGCGGTCATTGTCCGCACTCCATGAAAAATGCTGTCCGGAATCAGAGCCTGATTTCCCGCCACCATGATCACCGCCATAGTTTCCCCGATTGATCTTCCGGTTCCAAGAATCACTGCCGCCGTAATTCCGGATTTGGCGGCGGGAAGGACTGCAAAAAAGACAGCCTCCTCATGAGCTGCTCCAAGAGCCAAGGCTCCTTCGTAACAGGTTCCGGGTACTGAACGTATGGCTGTTTCGGATACGCTGACAATTGTGGGAAGGATCATTACACCCAAAAGGATCGATGCGGCAAGCATGCTTTTTCCACTGCCGCCGCCAACAAGACGCAGAGCCGGAACAAGAACAACAAGGCCGAAAAATCCGTAGACTACCGACGGTATTCCCGCAAGTAATGCAAGCGCCGGGCTCATTATTGCATGAAGACGTTTCGGGCAGAAACAGGCCAGGAATACCGCTCCAAGAATTCCGGCAGGAACACCGGTAACAATTGCCCCCGCAGTAACACAGAGACTTCCAAGAATCATGGGAGCTATTCCGAAAAGCCCGCTGCCGGGTTTCCAGATCTTTCCGGCAAAAAAATTCATGAGTCCAATTCTGCCGATTACAGGAAACCCGCCGGCAAAGAGAAAGAGGCATATCAAGATCACGCAGAGGATGGAGATGCATGCGGCAAGCAGGAATACTATACCCATGATCCGCTCCCTGTTCATTTCAGTTCCCTCCAGTCACTGATCCCGCCTGAGAATATGTCTTTGACCTGCTTCTGTGAAAGATCTCCAAAAGAGTTTTCACGGTTTACAATTACCGCGATGCCGTCCATGGCGATCATGATACCACTGATGCCTTTTTCACTTTCAGAGGATTTTATTTCCCTGGACGCCATACCTATATCGCAGATGCCGTTGATTACCGCATTCATTCCCGTGGAAGAATCACTCTGCTGTATTTCAATATCAATGCCTGGATTTTTTTTGATGTACGCCTCCCGCAGTTTTTCCATCAGGGGACTGACTGACGAAGAACCGGCTACCTTTACAGTGGACGGCGCAAGCCGGCTATTCGGGACTTCCCTGCTTTTCACAGGCAGATACCCGTTCCCGGCAACCACTTCCTGTCCTTCGGCGCTCAATATAAAATTGATAAAGTCCGTCGCCGCGGGCTCAAGTTCGTCTCTGACTGCAATCAGAAAAGGCCGTGATATTTTGTAATCGCCGCTCGTGATGGCCGCGGCGCTTGCTTCGAATCCGTCAATCTTCAGGGCTTTAACCGTATCGTTTAGCGAACCCAGGGATACATAGCCTACGGCGTTTTTGTTTCCCGCAACAGAAGCCAGCATAACCGCCGTATTGTTTGTGATCTCCGCCCGGACGGTGGTATTATCGTTTTTATTTTCATCAAGCACTCCGAAAAGTTCAACAAAGGCGCTCCGGGTACCGGAACCTTCTTCACGGGAAATAACCGTGATGGATGTGTTTTCTTTTCCTGTACATCCAGCCAGGCCCGCAAGCAGAACTGCCGCCAAAACAAGTTTCGTAATCTTTTTCATCTGTTTTCTCCTTAACCGGTATATGGCAAACATGTACCGTTACATCGAGCCTAAAAATTCAATGTCAAAACAGGGAAACGAAAATGTCAAATTCGTGTCAAATTTGAAAATTGGCGGTTAAATTTTTCGCTCAGGCTTGAGACGCTTCCAATGCATCCTTGATGATGGCGTATACGGTATCGGAGAGAACCTGTTTCTTGTCCCCGCTCTTGAGATCTACCGTGTTGATAGGTTTGCAAAACGTTACCGAAACGGGAACACTCTGCACCCGGTAATTACGTTCAAAGACATCGTAGCTTCCCGAAATGGCCATGGGGACTATAGGGGCGTCCGCCCTGGTTGCCAGCTTGAGGGAGCCGGAATGAAAGGGGAGAAGCCCCCGCCCTCTTGAACGGTGCCCTTCGGGGAAGATGATCATGGCCTTTCCGGCCCTTATCCGTGCGACACCGTTTTCTATGGTTTTAAGCGCCTTGCGGGGATTGCCCCGGTCAATGAAGAAGCCCCCAAGGAGGGAGATCCACATATTGAGGAATGGGACGCAGCTCAACTCTTTTTTTGCGATGAAGCCGCAGGGGCGGCCGATATAGGCCAGTACCAGGAGTATGTCGAAGATTGAGCCGTGGTTACTCACGAAGCATACGCCGCCCGTGCGGGGAATATTTTCCCTGCCGGAAACCGTTATCTTGCAACCCACAATGTGGATGGAAGTAAGGCCCCAGAATTGGGCGACACGGTACATTACATGGGTCATGGGTTCCCGCAACCCCAGAAGACTGAGGATAAAGACCACAAGCCCTATCGGGATATAGACTAAAATGGGAAGCGCTACCAAACCGAACTTGATAATAGTCGTTACAAGTTTCATTCCTGCCTCCCCTGAAATCGTTTCGGCTCAAGCTTCTGCAATTCCGAACGGGCTTCTCCCGCATTATTCCAGACAAAGCCCCGGATTCCCAATGCGTTAGCAGCGTCTATATTTTCTCTCATATCGTCAAAAAAAACAATATTTTCAAAATTGCAATCCAGCCTTTCGGCAAGAATTTCATAGATTTTCTGTTCCGGTTTTATCAGAGCCAGTTCGCAGGAAAAGAGGGCAAGGTCTACTTTATGAAACACGGGCAGTTCAATTTTGAGCCAGTCCAGAAAATCAAAGGGCATGTTGGAAAGAATTCCCAGCCTGAATCCCCTGGCCTTGATATCCTCCATAAGCTCCAGGGTACCGGGATTGAAATTTTTCCAACTGTCCGTATCAATGCGGGCCATTTGCAGTATGGTTTCTTCACCGGCATGGATGCCCGCCTCCTTTGCCAGATAACGATAGTAGCCTGCCGTATCAAAACGTCCCCGGTCATACTCCCGCCTGCACAGCCGGTCTATCTTGTTCAGTTTCTCAACCGGTATCCCCGCCAGGGCGGCAAGGTCCTCCCGCACGGAAGAAGGCGGAGATGTGCTGATTACGCCGCCGTAATCAAATATAACTGCTTCTATCACATTCATCTCCCTGTAAACAGTATCTGTCCACAAAGCCGGTTACTTTGCGGACAGACATTGCATGTGCGCATCTTTTCGTACCGAAACGGTACGCAAAATGCGTTCTTTAAGGAAGTTTGTCTATAATGTGAGGCTGTTCCAAAACTTCAGCTTTTGGAACAGTTTCCTTGAATTTAGTGGAAAAACCGGGTTTTGACCGGTTTTTCCAAGAGCTTGGTACAAAACCAACCGGGTTTTGGAACAAGCTCAAGTGTCTATTATAGACAGATTCTATTTATGGCTTTTTCCAGCTTCTCCCTTGCCGCGGCCAAGACCGGCGCTTGGCCGGCGTGACCGTAACATTTCACCATGGCCCCGGATTTGTACCGGGCCAGGGCCTGTATCTCAAGGTTCGATATACCGGGCATCCGCTCCAAAGTGACAGAGTACGGAACTTTTAGTGTGATACGCTATCCGTTTTCGGGCAAACTAATTCATGTCTGTCCACAAAGCCGGTTACTTTGCGGACAGATAATCTAAAGAAGGCTGATTTATTCCCGATTGAATAAATCAGCGCTTCCTTAGGTAAGGACTTGCCGGTTGGGCGCTACATGATTCGAACATGTGACCCCCACGGTGTAAACGTGGTGCTCTAACCAGCTGAGCTAAGCGCCCTGAACAAAGCCTTGATGCCGAATACGATAACACGGACAAAGCTTTATCTTCAAGAGGGGACCTTCGCCTGCACTTCGTTCCGGTTCGGTTGAGGATACAATACACCTGCGCTCTTATTTGAGATTTTTCAGGTAGTCGAAGCTGGCCTTGGCGCATTCCAGGGCGGTTTTCCCCGGGGTAGGCATGTCCTGCTCTACGATCACGTATTTGGCGCCTGCTTTTTTGCTGGCTTCCAGGATAGAGGGGATGTCCTGTACTCCGTCTCCAACGGCGCGGAATTCAAAGCCGCCTTTGGCTTTGCTCTCTCCCTCTTTGGCAATACCGATGAGTTCGTACATGTTTTCACCTTTGAGGCCTTTGGGAAGGTAGAAGTCCTTGAGGTGCACCACCGGAGCGCGGCCTGAATATTTGAGCACATATTCGGAAGGGTTGACGCCCCCCACCTTTGCCCAGCATGTATCAATTTCCGTCTGGAGCAGGTTCTTGGGTAGGCTGTCGTAGAGGTCGTCCAGCGCAAACTTACCCTTGTATTTTTTGAATTCAAAGTCATGGTTATGGTAGAGGAGTATTGCTTTCTTGCTGTTTACCACTTCCCCCAGGATGGCGATGCTCTTCTTGACCCATTCGTAGTTGGGGCCTGTGCTCCGGTCATCGTCGTGGAGGTAGGGGATAACGATATATTTGCAGCCCAGCGCTATATGGGCGCCGATAAGCCCTTCGGGATCGGCGACCATGTCCCGGTAGGGCACGTGGGCCGAAACCGCTGTCAGTCCTGCCTTGTCCAGAGCGGCTCCGAAGGCTTCAGGCTTCCTGCCGAAGAGTCCGGCGATCTCTACATATTGATACCCGATAGCCGCTACCTTCTTCAGGGTTCCTTCCAGGTCTTTGGCCAGATCATTACGTACATTGTACAATTGAAGTCCGATGGGAAGCATGGCATTCTCCTTTCCTAATATGTGCGGTATTGTCCGCCGTTTTATAGTATCCCACAAAACCCCGGTATTGTTAAAGGGTGTCTTGAATGATATGCTGGCAGAAATGGACAAGCTTATTATCAAAGGCGCTAGAGAGCATAATCTAAAAAATATTGATTTGGAACTTCCCAGGGACAAGCTTATCGTTATTTCCGGTCTTTCCGGTTCGGGAAAGAGTTCTCTTGCATTTGATACAATCTTTGCCGAAGGACAGCGCCGTTATGTGGAGAGTCTTTCGGCCTATGCCCGGCAATTTCTGGGTCGTATGGACAAGCCGGATCTGGACTATATCGAAGGTCTTTCCCCGGCTATCAGCATTGAACAGAAGACCACCCACCGCAATCCCCGTTCCACGGTGGGCACGGTAACCGAAATTTATGACTACTACCGGCTTCTCTATGCCCGGATTGGTGTTCCCCATTGTCCCAACTGCGGCAGGGAGATCAAGGAGCAGCCCATAGACCAGATCATCGATACGATTATGGAAATGGGGGAAGGGACGCGGGTGCAGCTTCTCGCTCCTGTGATCCGGGGGAAGAAGGGTGAGCACCAGAAGATAATCGAAGACGCCAGAAGAGCCGGTTTTGCCAGGGCCAGGATAGACGGCGTGCCGGTGGGTCTTGATGAAGAGATAAAGCTGGACAAGCAGAAGAAGCACAGCATCGAAATCATCATCGACCGGCTGGTGATTGGCAGGGACATCCGCACACGGCTTGCCGAGTCGGTGGAAACCGCCCTGGATGCAGCGGACGGGATCATGGTGGCGCTTATCCATGGCAGTGACGGGGATACGGAGCAATTTTTCTCCCAGAAGAACGCATGCCCGGACTGCGGTATCTCGATTCCAGAACTGCAGCCCAGGCTTTTCTCCTTCAACAACCCCTATGGGGCCTGTCCTTCCTGTTCCGGCCTCGGGATCAGGATGGAATTCGATCCCGATCTTGTAATTCCCAACCGGGAATTTTCCTTTAATGAAGGCGGCTGCCTTCCCTACAACCCGGACAGCGCCTGGCACCGCAGCCGTTTTGAAAGTCTTGCGAAACACTTCAAATTCAGTCTGGATACGCCTTTTAAGGATCTGCCGAAAAGGGTCATGGATGTAATCCTCTACGGCAGCAAAGAGAGCATTGATATTCACTATGAGAACAAGGACAAGTCCGGCTATTTCGATTACAACACCCGTTTCCCGGGCATACTTGCCGATCTGAAACGCCGCTATATGGAAACCCAGAGTTCGGGGATCAAGGACTGGCTTGAAAAGTTCATGAGCCAGAAGCCCTGCGAAGAATGCGGGGGCAGGCGGTTGAAGCCTGAGGCTCTAGGTGTAACAATCGGCGGACGGCTCAATATCTGGGAACTTTCCAGTCTTTCCGTGTCCGATTCCCTCAAATTTTTTGAAACTATCAAACTGGACAAGAATGAAAAGGAGATAGCCAACCAGATTCTCAAGGAGATCAATGCCCGCCTGGGCTTTATGAAAAATGTGGGACTCGATTACCTCACCCTGGAACGGAAAAGCGCTACGCTTTCCGGGGGAGAGGCCCAGCGTATTCGTCTGGCCACCCAAATCGGCTCAAGTCTTGTGGGGGTACTCTACATTCTCGACGAACCTTCCATCGGTCTCCACCAGCGGGATAACCAGAAGCTTATCGATACCCTGCTCTACATGAGGGATCTGGGGAATACACTCATCGTGGTGGAACATGATGAACAGACTCTCCGTACCGCCGACTATATCGTGGATCTGGGGCCGGGTGCGGGAGTTCACGGCGGTTATGTGGTTGCCCAGGGGAACCCCAGGGAGCTGACGAAGTCCCGGGAAAGCCTTACGGGCCGCTATCTGGCGGGAACGCTCAAGATGGAGATACCCGCGGAACGGCGAAAAGGGAAGGGGATAAGAGTCAAGCTGAAGGGCGTGCGGGAGCATAACCTTAAAAACATAGACGTGGAGATCCCCCTCGGCGTTTTTACCTGCATTACCGGGGTTTCGGGTTCCGGCAAGTCCACCCTTTTAAGTGATGTGCTCTATCCGGCTTTGGCAAACAACATTTACGGTTCAAGCAGGCAGGAAGGGGACTATGACAGCATTGAAGGAATCGAATACATCGACAAGGTGATAGATATCGATCAGAGCCCCATCGGCCGCACGCCCCGTTCCAATCCGGCAACCTATGTGGGCGTCTTTTCCGGTATCCGGGATCTTTTTTCCAGTCTTCCGGATTCAAAGGCCAGGGGCTACAAGCCGGGGCGTTTCTCCTTCAATGTAAAGGGGGGCAGGTGTGAAAACTGCCAGGGTGACGGGACAATCAAGATTGAGATGAATTTTCTCCCCGATGTATACATTACCTGTGATGTCTGTCACGGGAAACGTTTCAACAAGGAAACCCTGGACATACGCTACAAGGGAAAGAACATTGCCGATGTTCTCGACATGACCATTGAGGAGGCTGCGGAATTCTTTGAATACATTCCCCATGTGGCCCGGAAGATGGATACCCTCCTCTCCGTGGGTCTGGGTTACGTGAAGCTCGGACAGAGCGCCCTTACCCTTTCCGGGGGAGAGGCCCAGCGGGTAAAACTGGCCCTTGAACTTTCCAAGCGCTCCACGGGGAAGACCCTCTACATTCTCGACGAACCTACCACGGGGCTTCACTTTGCCGATGTGAAGCAGCTTATGGAGGTGATTCAGCGCCTTGTGGATCAGGAGAATACGGTAGTAATGATCGAACACAACCTGGATGTGCTGCTGCAGGCAGACCATATCATCGATCTCGGGCCTGAAGGCGGGGATAAGGGCGGGGAACTCGTGGCTACCGGAACGCCGGAAGAACTGGCCCTCTGCAGCAAGTCTTACACGGGTTTCTACATCAAAGAAATGCTGGGCCGAAAGCAGGGAAGAAAGGTGTCCGGAAATTCCGGAAAGAAACCAGCCCGGTAGAATGAAAGGCCGGCGCTCTTTTTTTAGTTTCATTTTTTTCATTTTTTTTGCCGGCTTTTCTCTTGTTGCGCAGGAGGGAGAATCATCCGGCCCGGATGATTCTCTTACAGAAGCCGGTGTTTCCGCGGAAGACGGGGAAGAGGCCGGCGTTTCCGTGGAAGGCGGGGAAGAAGCCGGCGTTTCCGTGGAGGGTGATGTCGTTGAAGGCGCTGAAACCGCTGCGGAGGAAGAAGATCCGGAACTGAAGCGCATTGCCATGGATATTAAGACCTCCTCTCTGATGGAACTGGCTGCCTGGGCCCGGAGTCTCAATCTTTCCGAAGGGGGCACCCACGAAGAACTGGTCAAAAGGCTTCGGGAATATTACCAAATCAAAGAATCCGTTGAGCGGCCTTCCGGGGAAAACCAGAAGATTATCACCATAGAGAGCGCCAGAAGCACCGAATACTTTACCCTGGAAGCGGTTGACGAGGAGTATGCCCGGCTCCGGGGAGGAGTGGTGGTGAACCTCAAGGACGGGGAGGCTGTTCACCGCATCCAGGCACAGGAGATCCTCTACAACAAGACCCGAAACATCATGTCCGCCTTGGGAGAAGTGGAATACGTCAGAACCGAAGGGGACTCCATAGAAACCTTCAGGGGCCAGAAGATAACGGTGAACCTTGACAACTGGTCAAGCGTTTTTCTCGAAGGGCTCACCGAGAAGGGCAGCCAGTCCGATGAAACCGTCTACCGTTTTTCAGGAAACGTGATTTCCCGCAATGATGAAGAGGTAACAGTGCTGCGCAAGGCCGAGATAAGCAATGCAAGCAATCCTGAAGCCTTCTGGACGATGAATGCCACTAAACTCTGGCTTCTCCCCGGTTCCGATTTTGCCATTTTTAACGGAGTACTCAAGGTAGGGGAAATTCCGGTACTCTATATTCCCTTTTTTTATTACCCGGCAGATGAGATGATCTTTCACCCGGTAATTGGTCTCCGCTCACGGGAGGGGAGTTTCCTCCAGACGAGTACCTATATCCTGGGGCGTCCCAAGGTTGATCCTTCCACGGAAAGCTCTATCTCCAGGATCCTCGGCAGCGGCGCGGACATGGAAAAGGAACGCCAGGGGGTTTGGCTCAAGAGTACCGGAAAGAAAAAGGTGAACAAGGATGAAGTAAGCCTCAAGGCCCTGGTGGACTACTATACCAATCTGGGAACCTATGTGGGAACGGATCTCAGCATGCCCCGGAAAGGGATCTTCGGCGCCATAGATCTTTCCGCAGGCCTGGGTTTTTCCCGGACTGTAGTAAGGATGCCTGAAAACGAAAATTCCTATACTCCTTTTGCCTGGTATGACGGAACCAGCGACTGGAACGGTTCCCGTTTTATTTCCTGGGATATACCTTTCCGTTACCGTTTTACCATGGCCGGTTCTCTGGGGGGGACATACGGGTCGTTTGCATGGGCCTTCCCCTACTATTCCGATCCCTATATGGATCGCGACTTTTTGAAGCGTTCCGAAGAGATGGACTGGATAGGACTCGGAAAGGAGGGGGCCAGGGCCGTGGAGGATGAAGAAGAAGAGGAACGGAGTCTTCTCTCCTCCTATGAGTGGCGGCTCAACGGTTCGTTTAACCCTTCGGTAAGTTTTCTCAATCCGTATATAAATTCCCTTTCCATATCAAGCATTACCAGTACCGTGTCTTTCCGGGAGAGGGATTCCAAAAAGCTGCTAAGTACGTCTACTTCTTCAACAGAAACCGGAACAGGCAGTGGGACAGGAACAGGGACGGACACCGGAACCGGGGCACTTGATTCGGCCCAGGAGTTGATAAATCAGAACAAACCGGACAGAAAATTTTATTTTCCCGATAAATTTACCGTCTATTCCCTCAGCGCCACTATTACGGGAACTCCCTTTTCCCTGGGCGCCGCGCCCTCAATCCAAAACCAGTATCAAAACCAAAACCAAAACAGTCAGAATGAAGAAAAAGAGGATCCTTTTGCAGATATCGGCGTCCCCCGTTCTCCCTTTGCGGCCAAGGAAGACAAGCAAATTTCTTCAAAGGATCAGAACCCCCAGAGCCCGCCTGCCCTGAACCAGCGTTTTGATCCCCAGGACAGGGGTCACAGATTCAGCATCGATTACCGCCTTAGCCCTTCGTCGGCATCGGAACTGCAGTTCCGTAACGATCTAAAGCACTGGAGGGAACAGGATCAGATAGACTGGAGCGAGATTTCTTCAATTCTTTCTATTGTAAAAGGGGATGCCAGTACCACCTTCACCCTGGAGCATACCAATTCCGGGCTCTACAGCAATGCCTTTACCATAAGCGGTACCGGTTCCTGGCAGGACTACAACTATATGAATGAAGAAGCGGAAGAATTCGCGGAGGCAGCCTTGAATAACGGCCTGGGCTTCACCAGCTCCCTGACCCCCCCGGAGGAGAAAACCGAGAAAGAGAAGGAGAATACCAAAATCGCCCAGGCTAAAAAACGGAACTATGATGCAACCTACTGGTCCACTTTCTATGAAAATGTTTTTACCCTGCGTCCTTTTTTCTGGAATGCGGTCTTTGGAACCAGCAATATCCAGTACGCATTCAAGGGGATCATAGCCAAGTCGAAGTTTACCGGTACCGGGCTTGAGCCCGAGTGGGAGACAGAACACGGCGCCTGGAAGAAGAAACATCTGGATTCCCACACTATTTCAACCAATGTCAATGCATCCGTCATGAATAAAATGCAGAATCTTACGTTTGCCTACGAGCTTCCCCCCAGGGAGGAGGCATTTTCCGGTAATATGACCTTGCGGGCCTGGATTTTTGAGGCAAACGCCCATACGCGGATCGTCTTTCCCAAGCCTGAGGAGGAAGAAGATACCAATACGGGTACAGATACAAGTTACATCCCTCCGCCCGTCGTCCTTGAAGATTTTGACTACCTCAAATTTGAGCCCCTCTATTTGACCGGAAAGCTCGCTTTTGGTAAGTGGGGGAGTTTCCAACAGTATATTGTCTATGATTACGATCCCCATGAGGAGAAACCCGCAGAAAAGATCAATGAAGTTACCACCCTGACCAGTACCTTTAATATTCTCAGCGCCCTAACCGTAGCCTATACAGCCACAAGGCAGGCAGGTTATGTATTGGAGGATACGGGCTGGGTTCAGTCAGAAGAAGAACCTACCCTGAAAAACAGGGACGTCAACATCAGTTTTTCCAAGACTTATACCAAGCAGCCTTTCTGGAAGAAACGGCTCGGTTTTACCGTCAATAATACTACCAGCCTGCTTTTGGATTTGCAGCGATATACCAATTCCAGCCTTACCTTTAACCTCGGTTTCAATATGAGTATCAACAACTTCCTCGATCTGAGCCTCTCCAGTACGACTACAAATTCTGTCGTTTTCCGCTATTTGCAGAAGCTGCCTTTTTTTAAACTTTCCAGGGAATTTCCCGAAGGCGAGCAGAATAATTTCTTTACCGATCTGGTCAATTCGTTCCGCTTTGATGATGACGCCAAACGGCGGAGTTCAGGATTCAAGCTGAAAACTTTCAATTTTTCCGCTACCCACCACCTGGGAGACTGGAATGCGGTGCTGGGGATAACCCTCTCTCCCTATCTTGATCAGGAAAATCTGCCTTATACCTACAAATTCAACAATGAGATCTCCTTTATGGTAAAGTGGGTTCCCGTTTCCGAGATTAAGACCGAGATTGAATATAGAGACAAACAGGGCATTGAGAACAAGTGGATTATACGATAAAAGTTTGAAAAGTGAGCCTGTTCCAAAACTGATTGACTGTGCGCTAATGCGCACGGTTTTGGAACAGCCTCAAGTAATTACGAGCGGATTCGGCTTTTATATGCTACTCCGGAACCGGAACAGTACCAGGATATTCTGGAATTCAGGCCCGAATTCCCGCTTGCAGCAGAGTCCTTCAAAATCGGCCTCGTCATCATCAGAAAGACAAAAAACATTGTTATTGACCATAGGTTTGCTCCTTGAACAAGTTGCCCGGGTTACCGGGCCGGACATTGAAACCCTTACACAATAGTTCAACCGGGCCGGAGTCTGTCCTAAAGACAACATGGCCCAACGCCGGGGCGAGTGCATATAAATTGGGCCTGTAACGTTTTAAGGGTAAATTTCTTCCTCCCGGCCCGGGGTAGTTGATTAAAGGAGTAGGGGGCTATAGACTTCCTGTAAGGAATTTAATGGAGGATAGTATAACCATTGTTCTGGACTCGAGGGATCTCTTGTCCGGGGTATGCGGCGTCAACGACGGAAACCTGAGGGTCATTGAGGATTCTCTGGGAGGCCGGATAGCCGCCAGAGGAAACGAAATTCGCCTTGAAGGGGTGGATGAATCGGGGAGACGCCGTTTCAGGGAGCTTATGGACAGCCTTATCAGCCGGGTGCGGGAAGGGGAGAGTCCTTCTCCCGAATATGTCAAAGCCCTGTCGGTGAACCTTGAAGCCCTCTCCCCGGCCCGGGAAGATTCGGTTATTCAGATCCCTCATGGTTTCGGCAGGGTGTTCCCCCGGAGTCGTAATCAAGCTGATTATATTCATGGAATGCGTAATAACGATATTTGTTTCTGTGTCGGTCCTGCGGGTACCGGTAAAACTTACCTTGCCATTGCGGAGGCTTTAAGGCTTGTTCTTTCCCGAAAGATGCGAAAACTGGTGCTTACCCGTCCGGTAGTGGAGGCAGGTGAAAGTCTCGGTTTTCTTCCCGGGGATCTGGCCCAGAAGATCAATCCCTATCTCCGTCCCCTCTATGACGCCATGGAGTCCCTGATCCCCTACGATATGATCCGTAGAATGGAGGAAACCAGGGCCATCGAGATTGCCCCGCTTGCCTATATGCGGGGCCGGAGTCTTAATGATTGTATCGTAGTTCTGGATGAAGCCCAGAATACCACCAAAGAACAGATGAAGATGTTCCTTACCCGTATCGGGGAGGGGGCCCGGGCGATAGTTACCGGGGATACTACCCAGATAGATCTCCCCCGGAGGAACGAATCGGGGTTACTGCATGCCGTTTCCATTCTTTCCGGCGTCGAAGGACTCTACTTTGCCTGGCTTCATACTGCCGATATAGTCCGGAATCCCCTGATTAAGAAGATAATTCAGGCCTATGATGAGTATGCGCAAGTTGCCTCCGGCGGTGTTGTGCCGTCAACTTCAGGCCCGTTACGTCCTGCCGGCGGGCAATGCCCGCAGCCCGAAGGGATGCATGAAAAAGCAAATTAGGAAGCCGAATTTTAAAAAAGCCGGCCTGATACTGCTCAACGTGCTGGGTTTTACCAATTTTAGCCGCGGCCCGGCGTTGGCGGCCGTCGCAGGGTTGATTTTAACCTCAATAATAGTCATTTCCAGTCACGGTTTCCGTTCCGGCTTAAGCGATCTGCGGGAATTTGAAGTGGGTAAAGTGGCGGACAGGGATGTGGTTGTGGAAAAGCCTTTCTCTTTTGTGGATGAAGCGGCCACCCGGCTCCGCATAGAAGCCCAGGAACGGCTTGTTCCGGCAGTTTTCAGGTTCAATTCCGAGGCCGCCGAGGATTCTTTGGCCGATTGGGAGGCTTTTTTTGCCCTTTCCCTGAAGCTTTTTCAGAAGGAGGTTTCCCTTGCCGCCTTTGCCCTTGCGGTTCAGGCCGAATATCCGGGAGAATTTTCCGGCGGTGTACTGGAATTCTTCTATTCTGACGAAGACCGGGAAAAGTTCGGTGAGTACGGCAGCATCGCCTTGAAAAACCTCTATGAACGGGGAGTGTGCCTCGTGCCCAGGGACAGTCTGGGGCTCTATAACCCCGATACGGCGGAGGTGCTTCTCGTTAACGGTACGCGGACAGAATCGGAACATATCCACTACAGCGACATGATAACCATGGAAAATGCCGTTGAGGCCCTGAACCAGCATATTTCCGGGGGGACGTTTCCTCCTGCCTTTGCCCTGATCGCCGGGGAATTGCTTCAGCCCTTTATCAGGGAAAATGTGTTCTTTTCCGAAGAAGATACCCGGCGGCAGGTGGCGGGAATTAGAGTCCGTGTTGAACCGGTTGTACATCATTTTGAACAGGGTGAACAGGTGATCCGCAAGGATTTTATCATTACCGAAGAGAATATGCGGGCCCTCAGGGCTCTGAACCAGAGCCTTCCGGGGCAGAATCCCCGGCTCGTGGCGGGTCATCTTCTCCTCCTTTTCCTTGTCTTCAGGCTTTTGGTATTTCTCGGTTCCCGGCGGATTACCGGGAGGCATCTTGAAGATCCTGAGGTGTTCCTGATCATCGTGCTTTCCACCATCTATCTTTCCGGGGCGGCCTTTGCCGCCTGTCTTTCCCTGAATACCGAATCATTCCCTGTTTCCATATTGATGCCCACAGCCCTGCTGATCATGCTGCCTGCGATTCTCGTAAGTCCCCGGCTTGCCCTGGTACTGGGTATGGCCCTGCCGCTGGGTGCATGGGTTTCCGGTTCTTTTGATGCGCCGGCTTTAATTTTTGCCCTGGTTTCCGCAGTTTCCGCCTCCTATTCTCTGGAAAAAGCGGAAAATCGCATGGATATTATCAAGACCGGGCTCTTCATAGCGGCTGTGAACTGTGTTGCCGCCGTGGCAATCCTGCTTACCCGGTGGACAGGGTTTGCCGGTTTCCCGCCCATCCTCTTCTGGGCTGCCTTTAACGGTCTTGCCTCCGGAATGCTGGTAATGGGTTTCCTCCCTGTTCTGGAACAGATGATGAATGCCGCCACTACCTTCCGTCTCCGGGAACTTTCCGATCTCAATTCTCCGGCATTAAAGAAACTCTTTGCCGCCGCTCCGGGAACCTACAGCCACTCGATCATGGTGGCCAATCTGGCAGAGGCGGCCTGCCAGGATATCGGGGCCAATGCGCTTCTGGCGCGGGTGGGGGCCTACTACCACGACCTGGGGAAGATGGAGCAGAGTGAATACTTTGTGGAAAACCAGAGGGACTACAATCCCCACGACGATCTTGCCCCCCGGCTTTCCGCTACCATCATCCGCAGCCATGTAAGGATTGGGCTTGAAAAGGCCCGTCAGTTGGGGCTGCCCCGTCAGGTACAGGATATTATCGTGGAGCATCACGGCAATTCCCTTATCTCCTGGTTCTACGACAAGGCCTTAAAACAGGAGAAGTCCGATTCCCGCAAGAAGTCCCCGGTAAGCGCGGAAGATTTTTCCTATCCCGGTACTCCTCCCCGTTCCCGGGAATCTGCAGTAGTAATGCTGGCGGATGTAACCGAAGCTGCGGTAAGAACCCTTAAAAAACCTACCGTGTCTTCCATGGAAAAATATATCCGGGAACTGTTTAACAACAAGGTGGAGCACGGTCAGCTTTCCCGGGCGGAACTTACCTTTAAGGATCTTGAAACAATCAAGAATGCGTTTGTCCGTGTCCTGGCCGGGCACTACCATTCCCGCATCGAGTATCCCAAACTGCCGTCCAGGGAACAGAACGATCCTGCCGGCGGTAAAACCGACAACAACAGTTTTTTTGCCGTCGAAGCCGCCGGTACTGCAGCCGAGGGAGAGAACAAATGAACCGCGCTTCGGTAAAAGCGGAAGAGGTGCCCCTGCCTTCCTGGACGGAAGCATTGGAAACTTTTTCTTTCAAGGTTCTCTCTGCCCTGGGCAAGGATCGCTGGATTCTTTCTTTTCTTTTCTGCAGTAACAGTTTTATCAAATCTCTCAATGCCCAATACCGGAAACGGGATGAGGCTACAGATATTCTGTCTTTTCCTCTGGGTGAAACCCTGGACGAAGACGGAGAGCAATTCTATCTGCCCGGCGATATCGTCATCTCGCTTGAAGCCCTGGAAGAAAATTCCCGGCTTTTCGGCGTAAGCGGGGACGAGGAACTGCGGCGGCTTGTGATTCATGGTATACTGCATCTTGACGGAATGGATCATCAAAGTAACGATTCAGGCGAACCCATGCTCCGCCTGCAGGAGGATCTGCTTTTGAAGTTGAAAGAGGAACGTATAATTAGTGTCTGTGAGGAGGTTTCATGAGTATTGGATTTTTTGGGAGAGGAAAATCCAAAAAGGGAGAAGAGGGATCTTCAAAGGCTCCGGCCTTAATTCCCGACCGGAAAACCATGCAGTCCCTGGAATCGGATCAGAAAGAGATGATTCGGGGCATAGTGGAACTTTCCGGAACCACCGTCAGGGAGGTAATGGTACCCCGAACGGACACGGTTTTTCTTTCCGCCGGTGCGGACAAGGAAGAGCTTCTCTCCCTTATGGCGGAGAGCGAACATTCCCGTTTTCCCGTCTATGAGGATACCATTGATAATGTAACAGGTATTCTGCATGTCAAGGATGTACTGCGCTCTCTTGTACGGCAGGAAGAATTTGACATTAAAAAAATGCTCCGTAAACCTTTTTTTGTTCCCGGCACCAAACATATCGACGATCTGCTCCGGGAAATGCGCCGCCGCAGAGTCCATGTTGCAGTCGTTGTGGATGAGTACGGCGGCGTTTCCGGCATCGTATGTATGGAAGACATCATTGAAGAGATTGTAGGGGACATACAGGACGAATTTGATCACGAAATGGAAGACATTGTTGAGCTTGGAGAAGGAATCTGGCTCTGCGCCGCCAGGATGAATCTGGAGGATCTTGCGGAGGAGACAGGCATTGCGTTCCCCGCGGAGGATTTTGATACGCTGGGAGGTTTTGTCTTTGATCTTTTCGGCAAGATTCCTGTACACCACGAAAAAGCAGTCTGGGAAAATACGGACTTTATCATTCAGGACATGGATGGGCACAAGATTAACAGTGTAAAAATAGTGTTGCACAAGACGCCTGCAGTGCCGTGAGGAGTTAATTTTGAAAGGTCTGAAATTCCCCCTGGCTTTTCTGGTTCTTTTAAGCGCCGCCGCGGGCGTGTATGCCCAAAATACTGCGGGGGACTGGTACGGGAAAGGACGCGGCTTTATGGTGGAGGAAGACTGGTACTCGGCAACGGAAGCCTTCCTGGAGTGCCTCCGTTTGAATCCTGCCCATGCCGAAGGGATTTTTGCGCTTTCCGAGTGTTACTATCAGTTGGGTGAATTTGATCAGGCTCTCTCCTGGGTACGCAAAGCCCGTTCCCTTGCACGGAGCAGCATGGCTGTTGCCAACATGGAAGCTTCAATTTCGATTGCCCTGGGCCGCTTTGACGATGCCCAGACGCTTATCCGGGAGATTCTTGCCAAAGAGCCCTACAACAGGGAGGCCCTCTTCGCTTCGGCAGAGCTGGACATAGGCCGCGGCCGGGTAAGCGAAGCCCTGCTGCGTCTCAGGGATGTAAACCGCCGCTACCCCGATGACCGCCGGATTCTGGTTTCGCTTGCGCTTGTTGCAGGTTCCCTGGGAGACAGGGAGAATGCCCGCCTCTATATTGAAGAGGCTCTCAGGCGCCACGAAGGGGATTACCGGGTCTATTACTATGCCGCCTATCTCGATGCCCAAGAAGGCAATGTGGAGAGCGGCATTGTCAATGCGGAGAACTGTCTTTTCTACCGTCCCGGTTTTGCTCCTGCCCGTTCCCTGCTTGCCTCCCTCCGTTACCGTGCAGGTCAGTGGGAAGAGGCTGCCCGGCTTGCCGATGAGAGTATCGCCGCAGACAGGGATGACGCCGGCGCATGGTACCTCAAAGGACTTGCCTACAGCCGCATGGGACGTTTTTCCGATGCGATCAACATACTTTCTACCGGGGCAAACATCGATCAGGAGGATGAATTTATCCGTTCGAGTCTTGAAGATCTCATCATCAATAATACTACACTGGAGGATGAAGGACGGAAGGGCCGGGCTTCCTGGCATTTTGAACGAGCCAGGGATTACAGATCCCGCAACCTTGCCGAAGAAGCCCTCTTTGAATACCGCCGGGGATTGCGGCTTAATCCCTATGCCAAAGACAGGCGGGACTATGCGGAACTGCTCAGGCTGGGCGGCTATCCGGCCCGTTACCTTGAGGAACTGCGTTTTCTGCAGAACCTTGGACTTTCCGACAGAAGTATTGATGATGCGGTGGAAGCCTATGCTTCCGTCCTTGCAGGAACGCTGCATCAGAGATGGAATGTAGACCCTGTAATGGCCTCAAAACGGCACTGGAAGCTGGCGGTTTTTTCAGTTTCCGGCCAGTCGAGTTTCAGGCATACCGATGCAGGCGCCGTAGCTTCCGCCTATATCCGGGAACTTCTCTCTCATCACAGAAACCTTGAATGCCTCAACCTGGAATTCAGGCAGCCGTCCTTTTCCGCGGCCTACAGGCTTGCGAGGGAAGCGGGAGCGGATTATTTTTTGATCGTTTCCGTCCGGGAGAGCGGCAGGGATATTTCTATACAGGGAGATCTCCACGTAGGGAGGACAGGTTCCGCCGCGGCAAGTTTTTCCGTGTTCCGTACAGGAACCGGCAGGCTGCGCAATGCCGGCCGGGGTGTCGTT
Organism: Treponema sp.; assembly: GCA_031278095.1. GTDB lineage: Bacteria > Spirochaetota > Spirochaetia > Treponematales > Breznakiellaceae > JAIRNJ01. The sequence goes on along the minus strand of JAITLC010000148.1, from coordinate 64,552 downwards.
TCCCGCATTGATTCTGTTCTGCCTTTCCGGGCGGAGCTTATCTCCAGGCGGCAGGCCCAGGGACTTATCGATAAGGGCAGGGCCGATGGAGTAAAAGAAGGAGATGTCTTTGATATAGTGCACAAGGGTGCTGTCGGAACAAATAACGAAGGCAGCGGCCTTGTGTACAGTTCCCAGGATGTTACCGGTACTTTTACTGTTACGTCTTTGGGCGAGGAACTGTCCCAGGGCGCCCTTATCCGCAAGGGTTTCTTTGACCGGATAGAGACGGGGGACGAGATCGTCCCGCAGCCCGGGGAGAATTCTTCCGCCGCAAACACTCCGCCCAGGGTAGAAAATCCGGAACTGGAAGCCCTTTTGCGGACTCTGCGGTAGACTTTAGTACTGTATAAGCCTGTAGAGTGTTTCCTGGATCCATTCCCTGGCTTCCTGCGGGTATGTGTCTTCTACCGCAAGGAATTCCAGCAGGGCTTCCCGGTAATTTCCGGAGTAGTACCATGTTTGTCCCAGGTAGAAATGGGCACGTCCTTCGGAGAAACCGGAACGGGGAATGGAAAGGTAGGAGAAAAGCCTTCGGCGGCATTCGGGCCAGTCGCGCTTCAAAAAGTTTTCCTGCACGATTGAACGGAGAACCGACTCTTCTCCCCCCGCGGGGTTTTCCAGATCCTGGTTAAAGGCGCGGGGCCATTTGAGCTCCCGTTTCTTTACCTCCGGCTTACCCAATGCCTCTACCGCCTTTGCGGCGGCGGGACTTATGGGAACCGGATCGGGGATCGCGGTAAAACTGTCGGCGGCCGGAAGGGCATTGTACAGGGAGAGAAGAGGCAGGGGCATGGAGCGCAGTTCTACATGGGGAAGCCCGGCGCGGCTTGCGTCTGCCGGAACTTCCACGCTATTAAGCGTAGCGTTTCTGCCGGGGTATATCCCCACCGAACCACGGGCCAGATCATCTTCAAAGATAACCGCATAGTAGTAGGGAATTCCCGGAACAGGATAATCGGTAAAAGGCGGGTCTATCCCCGACTGGACTATCACCGCACTGAGGAGATCCCGGGTTTCCCGGATGGGTTTTACGCTGCGGTAGAGGATTGTGTTTTTGGAGGGAGAAACCTGACGGTAATTTATCAGTACGCCGCCGGCCCGGGCGCTGGCTTCAAGACCAAAGATCCCCGATTCTACAGGCTGAAGTGTCTGCCTGAACCAGAGATCCAGCCCTTCGGTAACGCTCATATCAACCTGAATGGTGTTGTTATAGGGGATAAAGACATCATAACGGCGGCGGGAACCGGAAACATCAGCTTCTCCGCTGCTTGCCGCAATAAAATAATAGATGCTGCTTCCCCCGCCGGAAGGCTCAATTTCATCGACATAGTATTGGGTTCCGTAGGGGACCTCTATGGGCGTCCGGGAAGGATTCGGGCCGGTTCCCGTAAAGGGCGTGAAGGAGCGGAAGATATAGACCGGTCCTGTCGCATCGGCGGAATCCAGCCATGAAAGCCGTACCAGATTGTTCCGAATCTCGGCCTGCAGCCGGGAAACAAAGGGGGCGAAAACCGGTTCCTTCAGGGAAAAGTCCTGGGAATGGGCAACGGATAAGAGAGAGAGATAGAGGAAACAAAAGAGAAGAATGCCGCGGGGTTTTCCTTTCATTATTATTATAATAATCGGCAGTTTATGATATTTCCAGTATGGTACCGGGCTATAGTAAGATCGGCCCTGAAGATATTATCAGCTTTGCAGATAGTGCAAAACGGCTCTGTAAGGTTTACTTTTCTCCTGCAATTCCCTATAATGGCGTCATACAGAGTCGCCGTATGGCGGTCAAAGAATAATTTTCTTGAGCCCCGCGGCTCGGAGAGATGCATGTTTGTGTCCGTTGCGGTAGATCCCGGATCGGAAGGCCGGGCAAAAGAGTTGGCAGACCTGTTAAGTCAGTACGGCTTTGAGAAGATCCAGCGGGGTCTCTGGGAATCGGCCATTGTCTCCCCGGAAACGCTGGACAGGCTCAAGCGGGATCTGGATCGGGCCACCGATGCTTTTGACAGGCTGAGAATCTTCCAGTTCCCGGTAAACGGTACTCTGGCGCTGACAACGCTTCGGGACAAGAAATGGCGCCGCGTTGTGGCCAAAGCCCCGGCGGCCGGCGTTCCCATAGCGGTAAAACCTGTGCAAAAATCACGGAAGAGGTAGAAAATGGTATTGAGTGAACTGGGAAGCCCCATTGCGGAATTGAAGGCAAAGATCGACGACACCTGGAGGCGTCTTTGAAGAGGCTGACTTTGCCCAGCGTATAAAGGATATTGAATCAAAGGCCGGGGCTCCGGATTTCTGGAACGATTCCGCCCTGGCGGAAAAGACGATGACCGAACTCAAGGCCCTTAAAAACCGTTACGAACCCTGGAAAAGCCTCCATACCGGCATTGAGGATCTCGAAGTGCTCCATGAACTTGCAACGGAAGCCGGGGATGAAGGTGAAACCGCGGGTATCGGGAAGAGCCTTCAGGATCTCGGCGCCCGTTACGAAAAGCAGAACATCTATGAGCTGATGAGCGGAGAGGTAGACAGAAACGGCTGTTTCCTTACGATCCATGCAGGGGCCGGGGGGACCGAAGCCTGCGACTGGTCGCAGATGCTCTACCGTATGTATCTCCGCTGGGCCGAACGGAAAGGTTTTTCCATTGAAGAGGTAGACCGTCTGGAGGCGGAAGGGGGTATCAAGTCCGCTACCTGCCGTATTGACGGGGACTATGCCTACGGCTACCTCAAGGGAGAGTCGGGGGTGCACCGTCTTGTCCGGATCTCCCCCTTCGATTCCGCTTCCCGCCGTCACACGAGTTTTTCTTCCTGTTATGTTTTTCCCGTCATCGACGATTCCATCGAAGTGGATATAAGGCCCGAAGATCTGCGGGTGGATACCTACCGTTCAGGCGGTGCAGGCGGCCAGCATGTCAACAAGACCGACAGCGCAGTCCGTTTTACACACCTCCCGACAGGGATTGTGGCGGCCTGTCAGAGTGAACGGAGTCAGACCATGAACAGAACCATTGCCATGAGCATGCTCAAGGCCAGGCTTTATGAATACTACAAGCAGGAAAAAGAAAAAGAAAACGCAAAATTTGCGCAGGAAAAGAAGGACATTTCCTGGGGTAACCAGATCCGATCCTATGTTTTCCAGCCTTACACCATGGTAAAGGATTACAGAACAAAAACGGAATCGGGAAACATTCAGGCAGTCATGGACGGCGACATTGATATTTTTATTGAAGATTATCTGCGCTTTGCCTGGGAAACCAATTCGGACTGACGGAGATAAATGAACAGGGCCTTGTGTATAATAGTTTTGTTTCTCCTTTCTGTCCTGCTTTTTGCAAAGGGCAAGGCCGAAGAAGAGAAGACTCCCCTGAACGAAAACTGGGTTCTCTGTGTTACAACTTTTGATACCAGCGCCATGTCCGAAGGTCAGCGGATCATAGGCGAAATTATTGTAAAGCACCTTGTTGATTCCCTCAATAATCTTGAATACCGCCTCCGGGTAGCCGCAGAGACCGGTTGGTACAGGGATTATGCCTTTTATCAATCCCGTTCAAATGCGGCCAAAGCGCTGCTAAACAAACGGAATGAACGAGATCTCCTTCTCTTCCGGGGGGAACCCGGATGGAAATACAGGCAACTCATCAGGAAAGCCGACACTGAAATTGCCGATCTGGAAGAAGCCTACAGAAAGAGTCTTGATGAGGAGCCTCTTATCGCGGAAGAACCACTGTTCATCTTTAGCGAATCTAACATAAATGGAACTTTTCCGCTTCCGCCCAAACCCGGAGCGGAGTATAAATTCTGCAGGGAACAGAATGCAGACGGTTTTCTTGCCGGCAAAATAAAATATTTTTACGGGAGAATACATGTAAGTCTTACCCTCTATACCATTTATACGGATTCTTTTCCCTGGCAGGACACCATTATTTTTTCTCTTGATGATCAGGATGAAGCCCTGGAGGAAATTGAAAAAAGCCTGTTTTCCGCGGTTCTGGGGGGAGAGCCTTCCCATATTACCGTTAATGCAAAACCCGACAATGCGGTAATAACAATTAACGGCAGTTTTGCGGGCCGCGGCCGTGTGGAAGATCAGGGGAGGCCGCCGGGAACGGTAAATATTCATGTTACTGCGGAGAATTATGAGACCGCCTCCCTGGAGACAAAGCTTCTCCCCGGAGAAGCAACGGAAATTGAAGCGGATCTAAAGCCCCTGAATCTTGCTACGATCAACTTCATTTCCCCTAACGGCAATAATGTCAGCATTTACCAGGGAGCGCTTTTTGTAGGCAAGACCCCGCTCAGCCTGTCTCTTCCCGTGGGAGGGCTTCAATATTTTAATGCCGAAACTCCCGGAGGGAGAGAAACCTCCCCGGTTGTTTTTCCCGTAAACGAACTTTACAGGGGAGATGCCCGGATACAAAAAAAATTGCAGTACCAGATAGACGATATACTGAGCTTGAGTAATTTTGACAGGGGAAATATGATATTCAGAACCAGGCGGCCTCCTGTTTCGGGACAGAGGAGGGTGGATAAGGCGCGGCGGCTCTACTACTGGTCATGGGCCGGTACCTGGGTTGCCGGGGCGGCGGCATGGCTTTTCTATGGGCTTTATAACAACACATATTATCCGGCATTTCAAATGAACACTACAAGCGTCGAAATGTATGAGGAAGCGACAAAAGCATGGAGGGCTTCCATCATAAGTCTCGGTGTTTTCGGCGGAGCGGTACTTTTTGAGGCCTTCAATATCGGACGTTATATTTTCATCGGCGGTCAGGATGCTCCCAGGGTTTTACGGGACTAGTATCCAAACATGTTTGAATATGGAAAACTGAAGTCTCCGGACAAGCCGGTTAAAGGAAGTTAAGGATGGTAAATTTTTTTGAGAAGGTAAAAAATTTTTTTTCGGGGCAAAAGGTCCTTTCAGACGAATTCTATGACGGGCTGGCGGATCTGCTGGTTGAAGGAGACTTTGGAGCCGTGGAAGCCTATAAAACCACAGAAGAACTGCAGTCCGCCGCAAGAAAGGAAAAAATAGATGATCCGTCCCGTCTCCGTGAAAGACTTGCCGGAATTCTGGAAGGGAAACTCATAAGTAAAGATATGGAAACTTCCTTTTCAGGCGATCCTCATTCTACAACAGTAATATTGCTGCTCGGTGTCAACGGGGTCGGTAAAACTACTACCGCGGCCAAGCTGGCGTCTCTCTCCGTGGAAAAATGGAACAGGAAACCGATTCTTGCGGCAGCGGACACTTTCCGGGCCGCGGCAATCGATCAGATAAGAATTCACGGCGAGAGGCTTGGGGTGAGGGTTGTCTCTCACAGGCACGGAGGAGACCCCGCGGCCGTGGTTTACGATGCCGTCCAGGCCGCCCTTTCCGGCGGAGGCGACATGATCATTGCCGATACCGCGGGAAGGATGCATACTAAAAACACCCTTGTTGAAGAGTTAAAAAAGATTGACCGGGTAGTGGAAACAGGCGGGAAGAAGAATGGTTTTCGTTATTTGAAGTTTCTTGTTCTGGATGCCACTACCGGAAGGAATGCCCTGGCTCAGGCGGAGATTTTTCACGGCGCCGTGGAACTGGGCGGCTGTATTCTTACCAAGTACGATTCAAGCGCCAAAGGCGGTGTGGTATTTTCTCTCTCTTCGGAATTAAAGCTTCCGGTGATCTGGATCTGCGAAGGTGAAAAATATGGAGACATACGGCCCTTCGATCCTCACGGTTATGTTCGGGAATTCCTGGGCATCGAATAGGTTTATGGCAACGCAGAACTTCTTTTTTTTACCCTTGTTTTTTCTCACCTTTGTTTCACTTTCGGCCCAGGAAAATTCACGATGGTACAGATCCAGCAGGGGCGGCATGGCGCTTGAAGAGGCTTCTTCAAGGATCACGGCCCTGAGAAACGAATACTGTCTTGAGGTAAGGGCGGCAGTCCTTGAAGAGATCCCGCAATTTTTGCAGCAGTATTACAATTCGGAATGGAAGATAGAGAAGCGCAGCCTCTATGAAAACCGCAAGGAATCACGCATACAGTGGCTCTTTTCGGAAGAAAGCGGTGTAGTCCGTCTGGCGGCAGTGTTCACCCCGGAAGAGCCTGTTGCCGCAGAAGAGGAAGAGCCTCCGCCGCCGGAGGCCGCTACGGCCGAAGAAACGGAAGAGACGGAAGAAACGGAAGAACTTGAAAAAAAAGCCTGGGGTTTTGCGGATCTCTATGATGGGAAAGGGCTCCTTACCAGAGACCTTACCTTTTATACTGATTGTAGTGAAGCTGTCACGGATTTTTTCTACAGACAGGATGCACTGATCCGGGCGGAAGCCGCCATAGTGGAAAAAACCGGAGAAGAGGAAATAAAAAAAAATCTTTATACGGATCATTATCGTTACAACCGTTCGGGCGCCGTCAGAGCCATGGAACGGCTCTTCGGTGCTGAAGGCGGGGAAGAGGTAAACAGCCGTCTTATACGGATTCCGCTGATCATTCCCCGCAATGCGGCCGACAATACATTTGTCAATCCTGCTCCTGCATTTGTTTCAAGTTTTCTTGAGGATGCTTTTCAGAAACCTGTTTTTCGGGCGGTATTCAGTACCGACAGCCGCGGCAGAATTTTAAGCGAAATACGTGAGGATGAGTCAGGCGCCTTCCTGGGACTTCTCCGCTACCGGTGGCACGGGGAACGGCTTGACTCCATTCTTCTTTTTCTTGAAGAAGAAAAGAAAGAAACCGCGGAAGAGGGAGAGGAAGCTCCTCCGCCTAAAACCGCAGAACTTGCTGCCGGGCCTGAAAGAAGGGTAGACTATACGTATGATGCGCGGGGAAACAGAATCTCTGAAAAAAACTATGTAAAGGGAATTCTGGAACGGCAGGTAAATATAGACGGGGAAAAAGAAACAGAGGAGCTGTTGATGGACGGGAAAGTAGTACTGCGGGCCTATTGGGAAAATGGGAGAAAGATTCGGGAGGAGCAGGTAAAAGACTGATGAATAAATTCCACTTTTCATGGATTGGTTTTGTAGCTTCCCGTTACGTGGGCAGGGGGCGGAAGAATTCACCCGCTCCCATTCTTGCAATCCTGGGAATTGCAACCGGTGTTCTCGCCCTGATAGTGATACTGGCGGTGATGAACGGTTTCCAGCTTGGATTTATCGAAAGCATACTGGAAATCTCTTCGTATCATATACGGCTTGAAAATTTTGATGCACATTCCACCGGGCTCCTTGAAGAGAGAATTATGAACCTTCCGGGGATCAGTGCGGTGGTTCCGTTCCGGGAATTCCAGGGCCTTGCCAGGGGTAAACGGGGAGGACAGCAGGCGGCTCTTGTCCGCGGGTTGAAGCCTGACGCCATTGAAAAAGATCCCGGCCTTGAGGCAAAACTTGATTTTGAGGAAGGAGGCTTTGATATCAGGGGGGATCGGGATATTCTACTTGGCGCGGAACTAGCCCGGAGACTCGGGCTTCACCTTGGAGATGAGGTAAACATATTTTCCATTCCTTCTCTTCTTGCAGGAAACAGCGGGGAAGAGGATGCCGCGGCAGGTTTCTTCCGTATCCGGGGAGTGTTCAGAACCGGTTTTTATGAATACGATCTCGGCTGGGCCTATATCAATATTAATTCTGTTGAGAATATTTCCGATGCCGCACCCTGTATGGGGATCAAGATATATGACCGTTTTCGGGACGGGCCGGAACTGGAACGTATCCGCTTAAGCATCTCTTCCATTGCCGGGATGGAAGAAGTAAAACTTTCAAGCTGGCGTGATTACAACCGGGCTTTTTTCGGCGCGCTGCGGACAGAAAAACTGTTTATGTTTATTCTGGTTGGGCTTATCTTTATCGTGGTGGGTCTCAATATCTTCCAGGCTCAGCGGCGAGCAGTGCTTGAAAGAAGGGAAGAGATTGGATTGCTCCGGGCCGTGGGAGCAGGAGAAAGGGCGGTAAGGCTTATCTTTGTCTGGGACGGCTTTTTGATCGGTTTTACCGGTGCATGTTCGGGCCTCGTATTGGGTCTTGTCATTGCCTCAAACATCTCCGTCTTCTTTGGTTTTCTTGAAGCGGCGGTTAACGGCGGCATAGAGATACTTAATTTCTTTTTCGATTTGGCGGGAATCGGGGAAGCCGGAGAGTTTGCGGTCTTTTCCCCCGCGGTCTTTTATCTTAAGGAGATCCCCTCGCGGATTATTGCCCGGGAAGTGGTTCTTGTATATCTGTTCGGACTTTTTTCCGCCCTGCTTGCCGCGTGGTTTGCATCCGGAAAAATTTCCCACACCAATCCTGCGGAGGTTTTGCGTTATGAGTGATGGCCCTGTCCTGGTAAGGATAGAAGATATTGTTAAGGATTATGTTTCCGGTGTAGAAACACTGCACATCCTTAAAGGGATCAGCCTCGAAATTGAAACGGGAAAGGCGGTGGCCGTTACCGGTCAGAGCGGAAGCGGCAAGAGTACGCTTCTCAATATTCTCGGGGGCCTTGACAAGGCGGATTCCGGCAGGGTTTTGGTTTCCGGCAGTGATATTACCGTCCTTCCCGAGGCAGCCCTTTCATCGTTCCGGAGCCATCGGGTCGGTTTCATCTTTCAGTTTCACTATCTTCTCAAGGATTTTACGGCCCTTGAAAATGTGATGCTTCCCGCATACATTGCAGGTATGAAAAAAAAGAATGCACTGGAAAAGGCACGGTCTCTGCTTTCCGATGTGGGCCTTGACGGGAGGCTGTCCCATTTTCCCTCCCAGCTTTCGGGAGGTGAAAGGCAGCGAGTGGCGGTTGCCCGTTCAATGATAAACGATCCTGATCTGCTTCTCGCCGACGAGCCTACCGGGAATCTCGATCCCGATAACAGCGCCATGGTAGCCGGCCTTCTCTATACCAGCGCGGAAAAATGGGGCAAGACACTGATCGTTGTAACCCATGATGAAAAGGTAGCCTCCCGCGCTTCCATCCATTATACGCTGGATCACGGAGTCCTTCTGTGAAAACGGGCGCTGCTTTTTTTATCGCAATCCGGTATCTTTTAGGCAGGGCAAAGGAAGGCGGGCGCTATCTTCGCGGAGCGGCCGCAGGGATTGCGATAAGTCTCATCCCCATTGTCGTTACCCTCATCGTGGCGGACGGAATGATACGCGGCATAACGGATCGTTACATCGAATTGGGCACAGGACATTTGCAGATTCGTTCCTTTGATGAAACGGAAAACTGGGATGAAATAATTTCCCGTCTTGAAGGCTTGAACCTTATACGCGGCGTCTGGGAAGAACGGTATGGTCTTGGTGTTCTTGTCGGGAAAAAAGGAAAGACCGGCGCCACGATTCGTTCTCTGGATTCTTCGTTCTGGCAGGATCAGGGAAGCGTCCGTTTCATTGAACTCCGTTCAGGTTCTCTGGATCTTGAAAATGAAAGTGAACTGCTTCTGGGAGAATCACTTGCGGAATCGGTCGGTGCGGAAACGGGAGACACAGTCCGTATCATGACGATACGTGAGGGAAGCGGCGGCAGAAGCATTCCCCGGATGACGCCTTTTACCGTGAAGGGTATTGTCTCTTCCGGTTACCGGGAGCTTGATGCCCTCTGGTGTATTACAAATCTTGAAGGAGCGGAACGTATCCTCTCATCCGGCCTTTCAAGTTCCTATCTTATTGTAAAAACAGATGATCCTTATAAGGATCTTGAACGCAGCTTTCCGGAAATCTTCCGGGTATTAGGTTCCGGTTACGGCGTATACACCTGGAAGCAGCTCATGCGGTCCCAGTACAGTTCCTACGAATCCACGCGGCAGCTTCTCCTCTTCATCATGGCGCTGATAGTGCTGGTAGCTGCGGTGAATGTTTCTTCCGCTACATCCATGCTGGTCATTGAGCGGCAGAGAGACATTGCCGTGCTCAAGGCCGCAGGCGCAGGGCCTGAAAAAATCCGCAAGATCTTTATCTGGGGAGCCTTTCTGACAGGTCTTACCGGCGCGCTTGCCGGGGGAAGCGCGGGTTTGTTGATCGGCTGCTTTATCAATTCCATTGTAAAGGTACTTGAATCGGTTTTGAATCTTGTTACCGGATTCTTCCACGGAGGAAGGGTGAAGCTTCTCGATCCCGGCTACTATCTTGAAAATATTCCCATCATCATCGACTGGTCTGCGGTCTTTGTAATCATTTGTGCGACGGTTCTCTGTTCCGTTATTGCCGCCCTGCTCCCGGCAGTGAGGGCAGGAAGACTAAAGCCCCTGGATCTTTTGCGGAAATATTAGACCTGGTGAGAGAACCTTTCCGGGTCAATCTTTAATAGCAAATACCCGGCATGATCATAACAGCTTCGCTTCGGCATAGAAACCCCGTTTTGCGCGATCGATAAGCATGGTTTTTTCCTGTATATATTCCGCCGTAAATACAGAATTGTTTGCCCCTTTCCCGATATAGAAACAGTATGAACCTTTTTCGATGACCCATTTTTTTGCGGGATTGATAAATGCCATCTGATCAAGCCTGAAGGTAAAACGGACTCTTCTGGTTTCGCCAGGGTTAAGAGTAACCCGTTTGAATCCAAGCAGTTCTTTCTGGGGCCGGATTATTGAAGCAATTTCATCAATGCCGTAAAGCTGTACAACTTCATCCCCCCGCATTTCACCGGTATTTGTCAGGGATAGTGACACCGTGATGACCGGAATATCATCTTTTCCGGTATCTGCCGACAGCATGCCGCCGGAGTATTTGAAATTTGTATATGAAAGACCATAACCAAATGGAAGCTGTGAAGTATGATCGGCATCGCTCGCGTTATCCAGCTCCTTTACAAAAGTTTCTTCCGAGCGGCAGCCTCTGTGCTGATAATAATATACCGGCTGCTGGCCGGTATTTCTGGGTATATCTACGGGAAGTTTACCGCCGGGGTTGATTGTTCCGGCAATAATCCCGGCTATGGCGTTTCCCCCAAAAATACCGGGAAGCCATCCTTCGATAATGGCAGGGGCATGATCGTATACCCAGGGGTCGATCAGCGGTTTGTTGTCGGTATGAACAATGATTATACTGCTATTGACAGCATATATGCGCTGAATAAGAATCGCCTGTATGCCGGGCAAATTAATATTTGAAGTATCGATCCCCTCTCCTGAAGTGCATGTATGATTCCAGCCATTCTTGCCGCCTATGGCCATGATAACAACATTTGCTTTCCGGGCTGTTTCAATAGCTTTTTCAAAACCGCTTTCATCCTCTCCGATAATACCGCATCCCCTGACATATTCCGTATTGGGGAATATTTCTTTCAGGGCTTCGTACATGGTTTTTACCCCCGGATGCTCTTTTCGTATAAGCTCGTCAGTCGCAGCGGAGATTTCAGCCTCCGCCCCGGCCCTATCGCCTTCAAATTTGACTTGTTTGTCCTTTTCCTTTATCCCTTCCATGGTAGAATTTCTACCCAGACTGATCATCATTTCACTTTCATAGCGGTCGGAAAATGTATAGGTTCCATTGAAAAGCAGGAGGCTGTTTCCGGCGGGCCCGATTACCGCTATGTTCATGTTCCGGTCTTTCAGGGGCAAAATACCGCTGTTTTTTGTCAGGGTGATGGATTTTTCAGAAAGAACCGCTGAATATCTGTCATGTTCAGAATTGTTTATTTCAATATAACCCCTGTCCTGTTCGTCAAATAGTCCCAATTCAAACTTGAGCGTTAAGACTCTTTCCAGCGCCCGGTTTATATAACTTTCTTCAAGACGGCTTTGCTTTACCGCTTCCCGTAAATCAGGACCAAAACAATACGGATTCGGGAATTCCATATCCAATCCGGCGGTAAGCGTCTGGATTGCCGCTTCGGCGCGGTTTTCAGCAATTTTAACCCTGTCAAGCAGCATGTCGATAGAACTGTAATCGCTTACTACAAGTCCCTGGAAACCAAGATCGTCCCGGAGCAGATCCGTGAGTAATTCCTTTGAAGCGCAAACCGGAAGGCCGTTATATTCCGAATAGGCGTTCATAACACAACGCAAATTCGCCATGCGTATAGCGGCCTCAAAAGGTTTGGCGAAATTTTCCCTGAGATCACGCCAATCAGTCTGCACCCTCGCCATGTGGAGGCCGCCCTCCGCAAAGGAATAACCAATAAAATGTTTGCCCGTTGCAGCGATCCCTTCACGTAAATCATCTCCCTGAAGTCCCTTAACAAAAGCGCAAGCCATCGCGGCGGTCAGTGTAGGATCGCTTGAATAATGTTCATTTGTCCTTCCAAAGCGGAAGTCCCTTGCTAAATCAAAAACCGGCGAAAGGGCATGACGGATACCCAGGTTGAGAAGCTGGGAACGGGTTCTCTCTGCCATGCCCCTGACCAGATCCGGCGCAAACGAGGCCCCTAAATTGAGAGAAGAAGGAAACGCCGCGCATCCCGGCTGCAACGGGCCGCTTAAAGCTTCGCAATGGAATAGAGCGGGAATCCCCTGGGGTGTAGCCGCCGTAATCCGTTTCTGGCATTCTCTTATTTGGGAGGCTATTTCCCGGGGGGCTTCTGATATAAAGATCATGTTCACCCCGCCGATACCGTCTTTTATCATTTCCGGCTCAGGGAGGCCGTTTATCCGTATGCCCGCAAGCTGCCGAATCTTCTGATTCAGGGTCATCGTCTTTATGAGATCTGTTACCCGATCGTGAACCAGACGGCCGCTGTCTTTGTATACGCAATTATTTACGATCCGCATTATCGCTATAAATTTCCTTTACTTTAACATATAAAATATACCCTCGTAAGGCTTTATAAAAAGGCTTATCTGAGTTAAATTATCTTGATTTATCGTTTCAACGCTTTCCGCTGTTCCCGATTCGGGGCAACCCTTCTCAGCCCGCCATACACCTTCGATTTCAATGATACCCGAATATATCTGGTTCCCCATATTGCACAAAAATATGACAAGAGAGGTTTTTCCGTCCTCCTCTTCAACAATTCTTACATGGGATAGTATGTTTTCAGATACCGGGGATTTACCTTTTAAATTCCCCGCATGGCCCGAAAGGATCCCCATTATATTATCCGGTATCATCTTTATTGTTTTAGGGAGCAGATGAGAGGCATCGTCGAAAGTATCCGGAGAAACAAGAATGTACCGATCTTTTTTTACGAGATACGGCAAGAGCATTGCGGTAAAATCTTCTCCTGTTTCCCTGTCAATTTCAGGCATCCGTCCCGAACAGATCACTTTCCCGCCGCCGTCCAGAAAATCGATTATCTTTTCAATGCCTTTCCGGGTCATCACAAAACTACAGGGCAGTACAATACACTCGTATTTCCTTTTCCGTATGTTCATAAGGCCGGAATCCGCTGTACCGTTGCAAATTTCATTTTCGTCGATATAATCAAAATCGATCTGCCGGTGTAACAATTCCCAGGAAACGGAGGCAAAATTTCTTTGCACCTCTTTTGCTTGAGGGCCCTGGCCATGTTCCCATAATCCCAGACCGCCGTCCTTCCAGGCGGTGCATGTAGGCTTTACCGAGGCCCACATGGCGCATTCGGGATAAAGAACCGCGGTTCTGCTGTAACGTACCCCTTTTCGCAGTACCGCGCCAAGGCGGGCCGCATAGCGGTTAAGCTCTTTTATCTCCCGGTCCTCAAAATATCCAAACCGGTAATATGAAGTGATATTGTTAATTCCCATGGCAAAATGCCAGTTCATGGAAGCCCGGATCCAGTCCATGGAAATCTGCCGCCCGTTTCCCTGGGACCAGTGGTCCGAGGCTTCGGAAAAGGTTTCTTTTAGATCGTATACATCGGCGATGGAAGACGCCAGCCTTGCGGCGGGAATATAGAAGGTATTCATTAAGTTAGTTGGTTCCGATTCAAGCTGATCGATGCCGGGGCAATCCAGTTTTTTGGCGCATCGGTAATAAGATCCGTAGGAAAGTGTCTGGCCTATAAGTTCTTCTTCCACAAGAAGGTGGCCCGATGAAGAAACGTTATTGTTCCTGCACCATTCCTGTATGACGCCAAAAAAATTTTCCGCCGTCAAATCAGCCTGTAGTTCCCAGAAATCGCAGCATTTTTTTACCGTATTTTTGCCAAATTCCGTAAACAGTGCGAGGAGGGCCTCTCCCGCCTCATAGCCATATTTATTTTTAAAAAGAGCCGGGAATTTATCGCTCCAGGAAAGAATAGGGTAAGATGCGTTATTGTAGGGACTGCCTTGAAGGGAGGGCTCATCGGTAAAAAATGCTTTAATACCTTTTCCGAATTCATCCTGCAGGATATTTTTATATTTTTCATGCGTTACATCGAGAAAGGCCTCCGTTGCTTTTTTATTGAAAAGGTCGATATATCTCCGGGGTTCGCTGTAACTGTGGGCGCTGTGGGTATTGTCAAAGAGAGGCCGTACCACAAAAACCGCCAGTTTCCATGCGCCGGGAGGAATGTCAAAATGAAGGGTTCCCCGGCTGTTAAGATTACCGCTTATGTCAACATATTCGTCAGATCCTATTTTTGTAAGATAAGCCTTGTACAGTTTTCCCGGAGGAATATCCGCGCGGTATTCCTGAGGGCCCGGCAGGGTTTTCCAATATGGATAGTACATAACGCAGAGGTTTTCGTATTGAGGAAAACGATCCAATACCGCGCCGCCCGCAGTTCCCGAAGGATAACCGTGCTCATCGTAGATCCATATCTTCATTCCTTTTTCTATAAATGCCCGGCATCCATCGTTAAAATTCTGCCACTTTTGTTTATTATCAGGATATTCTCTGTCGTATTTAATATTGGCCGCAACCCCCGCAAATCCTTTGTTTGCCAAATCTTCCAAAATAGAGCCGAAATTGTCCATCTTGTCATGAATAATGGGATATATGCCGTATTCTTTAGGAGGGCGGTCAAATAATTCTTTGAGATTCATGCTTGTTTACTCCTTAGGTTAGAATTTAATAGCCGAGCTTGTAAGCCCTTCAATATAGTACTTGTTTGCGAAAATGAACAATAAAATCAGCGGGAGGGAACTTAAAAGATAACCCGCGAATTGTACCGGATAATTGGTTGTATATTCATTTACGAATTCAACGATCAGTCCCGCGGAGATGGTCAGATTTTCGTGATGCTGCTGTGTTATCATGGGCCAAAGGTAGTCGTTCCAGATATTTGATATTTGCATTATGGTTAAGGTTCCCAAAATTGGGATGCACAGGGGAAGACAAATTGAATAGTACACACGGAATTCATTGGCGCCGTCAATACGGGCGGCCTCGAAAATGTCTTCCGGTACGCCTCCAAAAAACGCCCGCAGCAGAAAGGTTCCGAACACAGACCCGCCGGTTATCATGGGAATAATGAGTACCAGCGGGGTATCAAGCGCCCCGAAACCCTTGTACAGCATGAACCGCGGCACAAGGGTAAGGATGTCCGGTATCATCATAAGCGCGATTACAGCCATATAAATAAATTCTTTACCGGGGAATTTCATCCGCGCAAAAGCATAGGCTCCAAGGGAAGAAACAAACAAAAGGCCGATGATTCCGAATACCGCAACGGTCAGAGTATTGTATATATATCTCCAGATCTTTGGAAAAGCTACGACAAAGTTCCTGTACCGCAGGGGAATCGTGGGGTACCATCGGGAATAAATAAAACCCAATTCGTTCTTGAAGGCGTTCCAGAAGCTCATGACCAGAGGGTAGAGCATGAGAAGCAGCATCACCGCAAGCACCCCATGAAGGACCACTTGATAAACGGAAAATTTTGAAGCCTTTTTTTGCATAGCTATTCCTTAAATATCGTTTTCGGTATTGAAGAACCTGTAGTTGACAATTGTCAAAGAGAGAATCACAAAAAACATGATCGTACCTATGGCGCTGGCATACCCCATTCTTCCGTTGTTAAAAGCCTGAAGGTACATATAGTAACCCGGAACATAAGTTGCGTAACCCGGACCTCCTCTGGTAAGGATGATCTGTATGCCGTAATCCTGAAGGCCTCCGATAATGCCGAACACAAGAAAATACTTTATCTGTCCAAGGATCATGGGTATGTCGATTTTAAAAATGCGTTGCATGATATTGGCGCTGTCGAGCCTTGAACTTTCAATCATCTCAGAGGAAATATTCATAAGCCCGGACATATAGATCAATACGCTGGTACCGCCTACCCAGGGAAAACCAAGAAAAATAATCGATGGGATCACTATTTTTGGATCCCCCAGCCAGGAAACGATCTCGCCCTGATCCAGAATGCCAAAAAGCCGCGCCAATGCCGTGATTGGGCCGTTTATGGGATCATACATGAATTTCCACACCAGAAGCCCCACCACCCCGGGGGCCACGATGGGAAGCAGTATGGCTACCCGGTAGGCGTAGCGGGCGGCGGCCGATTTAACACAGAAGATCATTTCCGCCGCAATAAGGGGAACTACGATGTTGATAAGCAGCTTTGGGATCATTATTTTAAACATTGTGGGAATTGAGTGTATAAAATATTGATCCTTGAAAAGTTCCCTAAAGTTATCGAAACCGATAAATTCGGACTTGAAAGCCGCATCCCAATTAAAAAGGGAACGGTAGAGCCCGCTTATAGGCGGGTAATAGTTGAAAATAACAAGAAGCCCCATTAGAGGCAGAAGAAAAAGATACGCGGTCCTCGCCTCAAAAATCCTTGCCCGGAGGCTTTTTCCGCCTTTTATCATGGGGCCTCCTGTTCTCCAAAGATGCTTTTTAATGTAAACGCGCTTTCCCTGACCGCCGCCCGGCCTTCTACGGCGGAAATGGTAAATATATTCTTCGCGTTTACCTCAATAAAAACCGAATTTGATTCATCCCTGAATTCAAAGCGGATGTCATGGAGGGGGTTTGTTTTATCCGCAAGATAGGGAAAATAGGTAAAAGAAACCCTGCCCCGGCTGCCGGTCTTTTTCCGGTAAGCCTGGAATTGCCCGCCATCCAGAGAAAGGGCGTATATGTCGTGGCCTTCCACGGGTTCTCCCCCGCGGCGGATCAGTTTAACCTGAATATTGACCGGCGTGGACCCGTCCATTACGATGGGGTCAGGTGAAACGCCGATCAATTCAATGGCGTACTGTTTTGACAGGATAAAATCGAAGAGAAAAAATACAAGTATAATTCCGCAAAATATCCCAAACCAAAACAGTTTTGTTTTCATTGTGGCAGGACTCTTTTATTTCCAGCCTGAAGTATCGACATTCTGAACCCTAATCGCCCTGTCTGCGTCTTCCTGCTGTAAGCGGTTCCACCTGGCAAAGAACACATCATCAGGTGTATTGTCTTTGATCCACAGTTCCAGTTCCCGGCCCAGCGCTTCGTTTCCTTCGGTGGTCCAGCCTCTCGGCCAATTGCCGACATTCGGCATGATCGGGAACGGGCGGTTCATCCAGTCTTCAAGGAGGGGAGGAATGGCGCAGTCATATACCGAACCGATATGGGTGGCTTTTTCGAGTATCATCTGGCTCATGATTTCCGGGTTGGTTAGAAATTTAAGATAGGCGACTGCCGCATCAAACATCGCCTGATTCTCTTCAACCGCCGGCAGCATCACGTTAAGGGCTTCGCTGTCGGGCTGATAGGGGCCGGCCTTTGTAAATTCAATTTTCGCCACGTATTTTGAGGTTTCAGCCGTGACAACAGGCGCCGGGGTAAGGCCGAATTCAAAAGACCGCTTTGTGTTGCTCGCCTCGGTCTGGAACGCCCATGAACCGTCCTGCTTCATACCCGTATTCCCGCTGTTCCATTCATCGTCAAGATTGATATGTTCAAAGCCTTTTGGGTACATTTCGGTAAGCATTTCCTTTACGAGATAGAGAACTTCCCTGGCATATTCATGGATAACCGGATTGTGTACATTTGCCTTAACGCCCCGGAGTTCCTCTACCGGGGCAATTATCCCGTTCTTATCATAATCCAGTGGATCCATAAGATTGGCGCTGTAACAGGGGCCGATGCTGAAATAAATAGGCCACAGGTCTGTGGAAATAACCTGATTTCCATGGAAGGGAAGCAGGGCGGTATAGCCGTTATCCCTTAGGGTCTTGCTTACATGGCGCAGGTCTTCCCAGGTTTTTGGCGGAGCAAGGTTGAACTTTTTGAAAAGATCCACATTGTAAAAATAGGCGGTAAGGGGGCCCGGGGCAAGCCAAATGGGAACCGCCTGGACGCGATTATTTAAGTTAGTGTTGTTGCTCTTGTTCCAGAGGTATTCCGGAAACTGATCCCGCCAGCGTTTGTTCCCAGGAACATATTCGTTGGGAGTTTCCATGACGTCGGTTAAATCGGCATACCAACCCCGGGGGGTGTACCAGTTCCAGGTAAAGGCTATCGCCGGACAGGTCCCGCCGGCTATCTGGGTGGTAAACCATTCCGCCGCTTCCGTGGCGTTTGTGGGGGGCATGGAACGATCGTACTCGATAGTTACATTGGGATGGATCTTCCTGAATTCATCCGCAATCTGATCGGCGGCAAGAACAACTTCCGGGCTTTCAGGCGTCGGAACCTTATTCAGCGTAGGAAGGTAATTTGGCTGCATGGCGATGCGCAGGGTGATCGGCTGGCCATTGTTGATTTTGGGGTAAGCGGAGGAAGGCGATTCAGTTTCCGCGCCCTGTGGTGAGGCATTTTCTTTTTTGCCGCACCCTATCAAAATCACAAAGACAAGCATGGCAACCGCGCAAAATAAGACTGTCTTTTTCATTGTATTCTCCTTATAAAATTATCCGCCGGCATGGCCGGAAGTTTATGCAAAATGATTATACCTGTATTGTCCAAAGCTTATGTACCATAGTAATATATATTTTCCAGCTATGTTCTCAAAAAATCTCATTCTCTCTCTCAAATTAGGGGGGTTTATGGAAAAGTCGGAGCTTGAGCATGTTGAAAATATAAAAGAAGCGCCTATCATGTTCAAAATTGTCTCTATCGAGAATTCAAGCCCTCACTGGCATTATGAATATGAGGTCTTTTTTGTGCTGAAAGGTTCTGTAATTATTAATTGCGAGGCAGGAAGTTTTGATCTGGGCAAAGGCGACATGCTCCTGATCAACAGCCAGGAAATTCATTCCATCATTCCGTCGGAGACTGGTAATCTCTGCCTGTTTATGCAGTGGAGCCCGGCCTTGCTTCTTGATGTTTATGAATCGCGCTTCTGTTTCAATCTGAAAACCGTTGGTGAAAAGCAGATTCCTCCCGAAAAAGCCTCATTGTTCAGAAACGTACTGGTACAAATCGGCCTTCTTCTTCACGAAAAACCGGATGGGTATCAGTTCACTGTTAAAAGCTGGTTTTACGGATTCATCGGTCTGCTTTTTAGCGACACCCATTATACGGTCTCAAAGCCGGATAAAACCAATACTGCCGGCAAACATCTTGAAGATTTTGACAAAATACAACAGTATATAAGAGAGCACTTTAAAGAAGAATTGACCATTGACCGGTTATGTTCCGAAGTAGCAATGAGCAGGGCAAAAGTCTTCAGAATATTAAAGATGTCCGGGGCAGATTCGGTAAAAAAAAATCAAAAATTTTATCAGGTGGAATATGCAAAAAATCTTTTGGTTCATTCCGATCTGAGTATTCCCTGGATTGCGGAAGAAAGCGGTTTTGAAAGCGAATCGTCATTTTACCGGGTATTCAAAGAAATGACCGGCCTGCCGCCAAAACGTTATCGCGTTTTCCCCGGGGAAAAAACCGTACTCCTGGGTGTACAGGGTTATGCCGCCTATCAACAGGCTGAAGCGGTAAAACTGCTTAAGGAATTCTGTTTACCCGTAATAATGTTGTTAAGAGCCGCACGTGATTCGCAGGTGGGGTTCATACCCGAGGTTCTTCATCCTGCCGGATCACCGGATTTTGGAACGGTCCCGCCTACCAGAGAATAAGTTTCCCCCTGTCCTGTAAAAAGTTCATTGATTTCAGTACCGCGGCATAAGGGCTCAAGGCCGCACTTTGCCCGCCGATGGTTTCTATCAGGATCTTTTTTTCAGGGTGAATACTGCGGGTGTGCGGCATCTTTATAAATTCAAGAATCTTGATAATATCAGGATCATCAGGGCCGGTAAAAATTTCAAGTTCTTTTCCGTTCCGTTTGGAAACGGCGGCAATTTTGTTTCCACGAAAACAGAGTCTTGAACCCGGAAGCCGGGATGGAAGGCTTTCACGGTAAACGGGATCATCAAAATTTATTTTGAGTCCTGCGGGGCTTGCTGGATCCGCGGCGTTCATCCAATAGATGTCCCCGCGTGAAACATCTTGCGCCTCATCAAGCTCCCTGATGATTGAAGGAAGGGCAAACTGCAAAGAATCAATGCCGGATACAAAGCGTCCCGAGATTATTTCTCCTGCCAGTTCCATGCGGCGGATTGCAGGGAGAAGACCGCCCCAGGAGAGCAGGGGAGATTCATACTCAAGCAGCGGGCGCGCAAGAATTCCATAACGCTTCAACAGCAGCCGTACCCTCTCCCGGCTTAGCTGATCCTCGTAAGCCGGATCGGGATCTTCTTCAAAGCTGTCCATGTCCAGCGAAAACCATGTTCCCGGAAGGGGAGAGCCGTTCTGCCATCGCTGACGAAGTGCCGCGGGGATGCGTCTCTCTCTCCCCGCACGGCCAAAGGCCGGATTGGTGAAACCTTTCGGCATAGCCGGGATCTCTCCTGAACATTCTACCCGGAAGCCCTGCCCGATACCTTTCCGCAGAGCTTCCCATGTACCGGAACTGAGTCTGCCGTTCCAGACTTCTTTCCAGATAAATTCAACGCATTCGGCAAGGCTCAAACCGGAAGCATTTTTTATTTCCCAAAAATCACGGGGCCTCTGGAAAAATTCGGCGGCGTTTTCAAATACCTTCGTGTCTGTTACCGGGGCGGAATTGTGTGCGAAGAAAAGCTCAAAGTTCCCGGGAGTGCAGAAGGCAATCTTCTCTTTCCCTGCGCCGTACCAGATCAGGCGGCCTTCCCTGATCTCCTGTTCAAGAATTTCAGGCCGGTAATTTGATCTGCATACAAGGAACTCCGTCTCCCACAGCCGCGCCGGAGCCGTATATCCATAGAGGCTTTCCACTGTAGGGATGTTTCCATTCTGACACAAGAGACCCTGCCGCATGGCGAACAGGGGAGCCAGTACGGAAGGAGGGTTTTCCTTAACCTGAGCCCTGTTTTTCTTTCGTGAAAGCCTCATGAGAAGTTCGAGATTCTCCCTGTCGCAGACAAGATCCTCCTCTACCGGTCCCCCTGAGTTTACCGAAACATTCATAACAAAGAGGTTCTCTTCTTCCGCAAGGCTTTCGATTGTATCCAGCGCTTCGGCAGAGCTGATACCAAAGAGGGATGCAATCCTTGAAAGAGAAAGAGGACCCTCATAACGCAGAACCGATGTTACCAGCGGCAGGGGATCGTGTTCCCATTCACCGCGCAGTTCCCGGTGGATCACGCAGGGAACGGCTAAATCATTTCGTTTTACGGTTACAATCTTTCCGCCCAGTGAAGGATCTCTATCCAGAGTTTCCTTTAATTGCCGGGGAAGAAAACCGCAGAGCTTTTCCCATTCGTCACAGGGAATGATAACCCTTTCCTTGATCCATTCCGCAAGAGATGTTTCGTCTTCAGGCGTCCACCCTTCCCTTTCCCTGCGGAGACGGGAGATAAAATTTTCAACTACAGCTTCGGGGAGCATAGGCCTTAGGGAAGCGTCTCCCAGAGCTTCATCAATTACCCTGTCCGAAAGGGAAGGCGAAAGTCCGCCTTTCCCTGAACCGCTGCCCTTTGCGGCGCTGTGTAGTTCCGGCCTGTCATCATACTCATAGATAAGTGTGCCAGTTTCCTGCCAGGCAAGGGAACGGGCAAAGGGGCTGGGCCGTCCGGATTTAAAAAAGGAAATGCCGGTGTTTCCACTGCAAAGTGAAGTGATAAGATCCCTGAAGCCTTCCATGTCAAAGTTGTCCTGCAGACAGGTCCGCCATGCCTCGGCGGTAAGGGGGAAATCCTTGATACCGCAGGCCTCATCGAAAAGGCGTTTTGAACGCTGCCTCATAACCCAGAGCGGAGTACGCCTTCCGAAACCGGAACGCGGCAGAAGCAGACTCCGTTCCGCAGCCTCCCGGAATGCGGCGCCGAAAACGCCTGAAGACTCAAGCCTCTTTCTGAAGAGTCTTTCACCACGCATTAAGTTCTGTTCGAGATGATCCATTGACATGATACTGTCGCGGACAAGAGTTTCTATTCCGGCCGGACTATTTTCCTGCCGGGGGATGAGAAGGAGTATACCGTTATCGTCACAGAAACTTTCGCACCGCCGCGCAAGTTTTTCTTCCAGATCCTCAACCAGGGCAAGCGACAATGGATAGTTAATTCTTCCGCCCCTGAAACTGTGAATGACGATCCTCAGCGCATCTTTACGTTCCAGGGGATCGTCAATAACCTCAACCGCAATCGAATCGCTTCCGCCAAGACCTCCCTGAATGTTTCTCTGTTCCGCAAGCAACAGATTGAGTTTTCCATAAGGCTCTTCGGGCAGGGTATTGCCTGCGGTAAGATAATCGAGAAGCTGCAGTTTGTATTTTGTAATCATGGAAGAACTGAACATGGCGTCGGCCCGCCAGAAGGGAGTAAAGCCCGAAATCTTTTCACAGGGCAGTACCTCAACCGCTTCACTTGAAATTGTGTGTATGCGCCAGGATCTTCCGCCAAAATCGAATGTATCACCGAGTCTTTTTTCCCAGACAAATTCTTCATCCAGCTCGCCGATTTTTGTTCCCGGCTTTCCGCCTTCTCTTCCTGCCAGACGCAGGGCATAAAGTCCGCGGCTGGCAATGACACCTCCCGACTGGTAGAGGAGTTGGAGCGTGCCGGGCGCCGCCCGTAACTCCCCGCTTTTTTTGTCGAAGTAAAGCCTTGCTTTGAAATCCCGGATCCGGTATCCGCCGGAGAGCATTTTGATCACCCTATCATAGCTGCTTCGCGTGAGCGTATTAAACACATAGAAATTTTTTATACTTTTAAAGAGTTCATCAACATTTCTATCATGTTCCGCGCAGAGAGACAGTATGAGCTGTGACAGTACATCCAGAGGATTCTTTAGAGGGTAGGTTTCCTCAATATTTGTTTCCTCAAAGGCTCTTTCAAGTGTGGCGGCATTAAGTAGATCTATTGTATGTAAAGGGATAAGCCTGCCGCGGCTTACCCTGCCCACCCCGTGTCCCGAGCGTCCTATCCTCTGCATGCATGAAGAGACCGAGCGGGGAGTACCTGCAAGGATCACTTCTTCCACGGTACCAATATCGATTCCCAGTTCCAGAGATGCGGTGGCAACAACACAGGGGATCTCTCCGGCGGCAAAACCGTGTTCCACGGCGCGGCGGATCTCTTTTGAAAGTGATCCATGGTGGGTATAGGCAATCTGTCTTGCCGGCAAATTTTTCTTTTCAAAAAAGCTTTCCGCTTCCCGGTTTATGAAAAGACAGAGACGTTCCGCCTGTCTTCGCGAATCGGTAAATACCAGGAGTGAAGTGCGGCCTTTTCCTTCCCCCTGCACAGAAATTTGTTTTTGAAGATCGAGACGCTCAAGGATATAATCCGCAGCGGCCCTGTAACGGCTATCATATTTTTCTTCGGCCTTCGTATTGAAACCTTGATTGAAACCCGTTTCGGGAAACTCTACCCGGAAATCGATTTTTTTATTCGCAGGGGGAGAGACAATGTGCACCCTGTATTTGCCGCTGCCTGAAAATTCCGCAGCGGCTTCAGGAGGCCTCACCGTAGCGGAAAGACTGATGCGCTGAAAGTTGCCCGCAATGAGGGAGAGCCGGTCTATCTGGCATGAAAGAAAGCTTCCCCGTTTACTGCCCAGAACCGCATGAATCTCGTCAATGATAACAAGCTTTACGGTGGAGAGGATGATTCTCCCCTTGCCGTTGTTCAAAAGAATTGCAAGACTCTCCGGGGTAAGAGCCAGAATGGAAGGGGGACTTTTTATAAACCGGCGGCGTTCAGATTGCGGAGTGTCTCCGGATCTTGTTTCAACCCGTATGGGAGGAAACTCAATGCCCCTATCCGTAAAGCGTTTACAGAGAGCCTCCAGAGGTTCAAGAAGATTCCGTTTGATGTCTTCATTCAAGGCCTTGAGCGGAGACACATAGAGGACTGTCAACTCCTCAGGATCGTAATCTCCGTTACAGAAACGGGAGAGGACGCCGAGAAATGCGGTGAGAGTTTTACCGCTGCCGGTAGGAGCCAGTGCAAGTACATTTTCTCCCTTTTCAATGAGCGGCCATGCCTCAGCCTGTACGGCAGTAGGGTCGCCGTATGTTTCTTTGAACCATGTATCGATCAGATCATTAAACATCGGATACGGTGTCCATTTCCAATTTCTCTTATTTCCGGATGTTCACGGAAGCATCTTTCTTCCGCAATAGGACAGCGGGACGCAAAAGCACAGCCTGCTCCTGCCGCGGATGAATGTATTGCCGCGTCATGTGCATACCTCTCCGGAAGATTTTGTGAAACGCTATTGCCGGTAACCGAGGAGAAGAGCAGCCTTGTATAGGGATGCAGGGCGGATTTGTAGAGGTTTTTTGCTTCCGCTTCTTCCATAAACTCTCCCCGGTACATGACACCGATACGATCGCAGAAATAGCATGCCACCTTGAGATCATGGGCGATGAATAAAAAGGAGAGTGAATGTTTTTGGCGTATATCAAGGAGCAGGTTAAGTATCTGGCCCTGTATCGAAACATCAAGGGCGGAAACAACTTCATCGCATATCAAGAGTTCCGGTTTCATCATGAGTCCCCGGGCTATGGAAATTCTCTGACGCTGCCCGCCTGAAAATTCGGAAGGCCTTCTTTCAAGATCATTTTTTGAAAGTCCAACCTCGTCAAGCATGGCCGCGGCTTCCTCGCGGGCCTCTCTCTTTCCCGGCCATGAAAGCGACCAGCGGCTTCCCGCGGTGAGTATCTCATAAATGTTTTTCCTGGGATTCAGGGAACGGGCAGGATCCTGGAACACATACTTTACCTTTCCCCGGTAAGAGCGGAGCTCCCTGCCTTTCAGTTGCAGCACATCGGTACTGTCCCGGTACATAATGCCGCCTGAATCCGCTTCGTACATACGTACCAGAAGCCGCGCTGTAGTTGTTTTGCCGCAGCCCGACTCACCGACAAGGCCGTAACTTTCATTTTCGTGTATCGTAAAGGAGATGTCATTGACCGCATAGACAAAAGTTCCAAAGCGGGCAAAGAAACCGGCTTCAAGATTGAAACGTTTCTGTAAACCGGAAACAGTAAGTATTGGAAGGAAAATTCGTTTTCCGTCCGATTGATTTTTTAAGGCCGGCATATCAAAGCCTCATACCAATGCAGCGGATTTCACGGGAATCAACATTCCGCAATTGAGGAATGCCGTTACTGCATTCAGGCTGCGCTTCACCGCAGCGGGGTGCAAAGGGGCAGCCGGGTTCCGGCCTTACCGGATCTGCTACCTTGCCGGGGATTGTTTTCAGGCGCTCCTTTGAATAGTGGCTTCCGAAACGCGGAGAGGCCGCAAGGAGAGAGCAGGTATAGGGATGCCGCGGCGCAGAGCGTATCTCTTCCGCATCCCCTGCTTCCATCTCAAGACCGCCGTACATCACCATGATACGGTCTGAAATTTCCGCAACAAGATCTATGTCATGGCTGATAAAGATGATAGAGATCCCCCGTTCTTCCCGCAGGGTTCTGAGCAGGGTGACGATCTGCTTCTGTATGGTTACATCCAGAGCGGTGGTAGGTTCATCGGCGATTAAGAGTTCGCAGCCCTGTGCAAGGGACAATGCAATGCCGATACGCTGAAGCTGTCCGCCGGAAAACTGATGTGGAAAATTCCCCAGTCTCTCCCTGCCGTCATTGAGCCCGACTTCCGCAAGCAGGGCGGCGGCCTTTTCCAGAGCGGCTTCTCTTTCAATTGCAGGCTCCTTGTTCCTGAACGTTTCCAGAAACACATTCCCTATATTCTGCAGAGGATCGTAGGAACGCCCCGGCTCCTGATAGATCACACCAATCTTCTTTCCCCGGTATTGCCTCAGGGTTTCAACATCCTTTCCGAGCAGTTCAAAATTTTCAAAGCAGATTGAGCCTGAGATTTCCGTATTTACAGGCAGGAGACCGGGTATGGCCTGGGTGCTTACACTCTTTCCGGAACCGGATTCACCTACAATGCCCAGAATCTCTCCCCGCTTCAACAGGAATGAAAGCCCGCGCACGGCATGTACCATAACGGCGGATCTACCCTGCAATATGCCGAAGCTTACGGCAAGATCCCTTACTTCCAGCAATACAGGCGATCCGGAACCCTCCGCCGAACCCGCAGGGTGAGGATCCTCTCCGGACAACGAAAGTCCGGGAACCTCACTTTTATTTTCAGAATTTAATTGAAGCCGTTCCAAAATGTCAAATTCTGAAACGGCAGCCTTGGATTTGATCCTGGTTCCGAAAGAACCTGAGTTTTGAAACAAGCCCGGTTTTTTGATCTTTCTTTCTTTGAGAAAATCAGGAATCCAGAACCGCAATCCAAAGCTGTGCGTATGGTAAGGATCAAAAAAATCGCGGAGACAGTCCCCAAGGAAGTTGAAGGCAAGAGTTACTCCCAGAAGAAACCAGACGGGATTTAAGAGCCATGAGTAATTCCGCAGATTGTTCAAAGTAGAAATGTCCCGCTTGATCATGGAACCCCAGCTTACCGCGGGATCGGTGATGCCCAGCCCCAGATAGGAAAGGGTTGTCTCGGTCATGATGAAGCCGGGAATGGAAAGCGCAACACTTACAATTAATAGACTCGCAATCTGCGGAATAATGTCCCGGCTTATGATCACCATTGAAGGAATCATTTCAAGGCGTGAATTCATGACAAATTCTTCCCGTTTGATGGCGTGTATCATACCCCGGAAAGTTCTTGCAGAACCGGGCCAACCGACCAGCGACAGAATAACCGTGATCATCATGTAGGCCTGGCCTGAATCCATACTGCTGGATAAAAGCGAACGGAGAAAGAGAATGAGATAGAGGCCGGGAATCAACATGAAGAATTCGCAGGCCCGCATGATCGACCAGTCGGTAAATCCGCCGAAGTAACCTGCAAGTCCGCCGAGGAGAACCGCCAAAACAAGAGAGATTGCGGTTGCCACAAAACCGATTGTCAGCGAGATTCGGGAACCGTAAATGATCCTGGAAAAAACATCCCGTCCCAGGTTGTCCGCTCCCATAAGGAAAACAGGATATGCGCCCTTATCCGTGGTGAAGAAATGCCGCTCCATGGGAACAAACCCTAACAACTTGTAAGGCTCGCCCTTTCCGAAAAGACGGACCTTTTCGTAACTTGCCCGTATCCGCACATACTTCCACGATACCGAATTGCTCACGCGCCATTCCTGTGCCTGAAGCCGCCCCTGATAGAATCGCAGATTCGGCGGATGGTATGTTTTGTCGGCAAAGGAAGAAGTCGGAGCGTAGGGCGCAAAAAACTCGGCAAAGATCATGAAGAAATAAAGCAGCAACAGCGCCGCAAATGAAATCATTCCAAGCGGCCGTGTTCTCAAATAGATAAAAAACTTTTTCATCATCCTTTCCCGTATCTGATCCGCGGATCAACCAGCGCAAGCAGAATGTCCGCAAGAACCATTCCCACCAGAACGAGGAATGAAATGAACATGATATTGGTAAGCACGAGGTTGATGTCTTCCTGCAGTACGGCTTCATACATGAGCCTTCCGATTCCCGGATACGCAAAGATTATTTCGAGGATCAGTGAACCTGAAAACAAACCTGCAAGAAGATTTGCACTTCCGGTGATGTAGGGATTCAAGATGTTGCGGAACGCATGGTTAAAGTAGATCCGCCATTCGGCAATGCCCCGGCTCCGCAGGCTTGTAATGTACGGTTGCCCCAACTGATCAAGCATGGTAGCCCGGATCATCCTCAGGGTTCCGCCGATTCCTCCCAGGAATGCGGCAAGCAGTGGAAGAAAAATGTGGTGCGCATAGGAAAATACAAAACGCCCCGGTGCTTCGGAAAAAGAAAAATCGGGATACGCGGTAACCGGGAAGAGACCGGTAAGACTTGCAAAAAGCTGGAGCAGAATCAGCAGAAGAATACCGGGGAACGCGTGAAGTACAAGCGCAAAAAACGTTACCGCAAGATCGGCCCTAGTTCCGGCCTTGGTGGAAAAATAAACTCCCAATAAAAAAGAAAAGAACGTAATGAGCAGCAAGGAAATGATATTGAGCAGCAGAGAATTGGGAAGCCGGCTTGCAATCAGGAAAGAAACAGGCGCACGGCTGATCAGGCTTACTCCAAGATCATGATGAATGACAAGACGCTCAAGCCATTTGAAGTATTGAATGTAGAAAGGCTGATCGAGACCCAGATATGCACGCTGGGCGGCAAGCTGATCCATGTTCATCGCTTCCCGGTTTACCCCGGCCCTTCCCTGACTTTCATCGAAGAGCTGCTGCATCATGATCTGATCCACAATGTCGCCCGGAGCAAGTTCCATGAGGCCGAAGACCGCAAAGCCCAGAAGGAAAAGCATCACCAGCATGATACAGAAACGCCCGGTGACATAGGCCAAAAGAGGCGCCCTGCGTTTGAATTTGTGAAACGGAGAAAAGATTAAGGCTATTGCCTCCGCCGGGTTTTTCATTTCAAAAAGATGTGGCTCGTTTCTGCACTGTTGATATTGTCAAAATACACATTGGTAAAGTCCCAGCGGTTCCGCAAGGCCCAGAAGTTCCTTGAACGGAGAAGAGAAATAACCGGCATCTCTTCCAGAATGATCTCCTGATACTCGTTCCATATTGTACGGGCTTTTTCTTCGTCGATAGTATAGGAACCTTCGTTATAAAGATAATCAATCCGCGCTTCCCAGGCAGTGGCGGGCTTTTTCTGATTGGGATACCACATGTGCAGATTCCCCGAAGAAGGCCAGACATTGCTGCCCTGGGACGGAAAGATGTTTGAACCGGAGAGCCCCATCAGCATGGAGTCCCATTCAAAAGTACTGAAGAGCTGTTCAACCAGTTTCTGGAAATCCAGCACCCGGATATTTACCCTGATCCCCTGACCGTCAAGTTCATCCATTATAATAGAAGCAATATCGGACATTATCGTACTTTCGGAACGTATGGTAAGATCAAACTCAACTGCGTTACCCGCATCGTCCCGCAAAACGCCCTCTGAATCCCGCTTGAAACCTGCGGACTCAAGAAGCGCAAGGGCCTTTTTCTGATCATAGATATACTTGAGTTTTATTTCGGGATTGTAGAAAGGATTCGGTTCCGGGAAAAAATCAAGCTTTGGTTCGGCAAGACCCCGGTACACCTGGCTTATGATCCGCTCCCGGTTGAGAAGACAGCTCATCGCCTGACGGAATTCTTTTTTTGTAAACCAGTTGTATTTAGGACTGCCTGAGTGAACGGGATTCTGGTTGAAAGTCCAGTATGAGGCGCCCAGACTTCCTTCCGCATTGAAAACCGTATAAGAACCGGCTTCCTGCCTGTTGACCATTTCGTCAAGATCTTCGGGCCGCAGGAAGTAGGATTCGGTTCTCCCTTCCATAAAGATAAGCTTTTGCGTATTTTCATCGGGAATTATCTGAACGATATACTCTTCGACATAGGGGATTGAAGTTCCGGCCGTATCAACATTCCAGTAATCGGGATTCCGTTTGTACACCAGACGCTGGCCGGGAATGTATTCGGTAAGAAACCACTCGCCCATGGAGGGAATTGTTTTCGGATCAACGGCAACACTGTGAAGATCAAGAACTGCCTGTACACCGCCTTCATCCTTGGCTTTCTTGTAGATGTGGGCCGGACCAAAGTCCATATTCGTGGTAAGCAAAGGTTCCGCTACAATGCGCGGGAAATTGAAAGAGAATTTCTTGTCGCTGATCTTTTCGATGTCAACATGAGCTTCGCTGCCGTCGCTCATGACAAGGAACTGCTGATAGTAAGCGGAACTCTGACACTCCGGATCGCCTGAAATTTCATTGTACCAGAAGATCACGTCATCGCTTGTAACCGGGATCTTCCGGCTTGAATTATAGTAGCTCCAGTAGAGATTGTCCCGAAGAGTATAGATAACCTTGAGCGTATCGTTTTCCTCATCGGCAATCACTTCAAAGAACGCCGCACGGGCCTTCCATTCCCGTTTTTCGGTATCGTAATCAATAAAATAGTCGGTCATGGCGCCCGTTACGGTGGCGGTAGGAGTATCCTTTTCGGCAATCAGCAGATTGAAACTCTTCGGGTCGGCCCGCGCCACCGAATTCCATGTTCCCTTCACCGTACCGGGAACGAACTCTTCCCCCCGCCAGGGCTTGCTCACCGTCTTTTCCAGAATTTCGTGTATCCCCCGGGAGCCCAGAGCCTCAAATTCTTCCGCCGAGTATTCTTCTTCTTTTGAGCATGCGAAGAAGATTACGGAGACAATCCCCGCTGCCAGTATGAAACTTCGTTTCATGGCCGATTCAGTTTTTAAGGGTAGCAACATTCCTTTTTTCATTAAATTCAGTATAACAGATTTATAGAGAAAGAGGAAGTCACTTTCTAAGAGATATATGAAAAATCACACAGTATCGGCAACGGGTGTTTTCTCTTGACAGGCGGGAAGTGTGTATCAATGTTCCAAAACCCGGTTGGTTTCGGAGCAAGCTCCGGGGATGTTCCGTTTCAGACGCAGAGCCTCAGCGGATAAGCCGCGCAACGATATAGAAAAGGTATATATGGGCGGGATAAAAAACGTAGAAAAAGTACTTACTTCCCCGGCCGCGCGTTCCGTTGTACAGGAACATGGGAATTACCGCAAACACCATGAGCCATTGATAATTCCCCGCCGCCGGGTCTTTTCCGGTGTACCAGGAGAAGATGCTCACGATCAACACCGCCCCAATCTGGGCCAAACGGTGTTTCCTCAGCACATAAAAAAGGATTCCCATACCGACCATGAACAGTCCGCCTTCCGCAGTTATGGGATTGGGAACGAATGTCAGAATCTCGACGGCGGTTAAATTTCCGGTCATCAGGGCGGCAACAAAAGCCAGGCCCGCCAGCAGAGGCAGGAGCATTCCCCCGGCAGCAAGCGCCACAGTCCCCGCCTTCTTTTCCCTCAGCCCCCGGCGGAGTAAATCGATCATCGCCATATAAAAGACCGCCATTAGCAGGGCGCTGAAGATGTTATTGATCAGCATTATGTCTTCAAGGGGTATCAGAACGGTCAACAACCTGTTCATCACCGACATGAACAGAAACCCGATGAGCAGTTGCAGCATATACCGTTTTTTATTCCGGGTATAGTGAAAACCTTCGGCGCAGAGGAATACAAACATCACAGCCACGGGCCTGCCGAACCAGCTAAGCCAGGCCGGAGCCCCCTGGGCAGTGAACATCTGGTGGAGATGGTCCATAGCCATCAGGATCACCCCGATAATCTTAATACCGTTGCCGCTGAGAATATGCCACTTATGATTTTTAGCCGGCAGAGGCCGTGTTTCCGTATTTTCCAAGCTGTTTTCTTTCAAACTACTTTCATTATAACAAAATGACAACAAAAAGACAAGGGCTGGACAGCAATTTAACATTTATCACCAGGGAAGCACTGATTTATTCAATCGGGAATAAATCAGTGTTACTTTAATGCGGTATGTGCGTAATGAAATGAGCAAATACACAGGGAAACGCTGGTTGGCGTCATTTAATCAGCGTTTCCCTGGATGCGGAAAAATGCCCTTAAATTTGCCGCTAAAATCCATATTATAGTGGCAAATGGCAAGCTGCTGAGGCCGGGAATAGAGTTGTTCAGAAACTGAGGTTTCTGATGTACATTCCGGTTAAAAAGATCCGGCAGTCCATGAAATGAGATCCGCCTATACCACTATCACGAGGAAAGAATACTTCGTTGTTCCCTATTGACTTTAGGGGTGTAGCTTCGGGCTATCCCCTGCAGAGGAAGGGGATACGGAGCAACGTTGTACACTTATGTGTACCGTTGCCGATAGAAAACGAATAGGTAATATTGGCTTAAAGGTCTTGAGAAAAAATTAAAATTCAAAGTCTATACCCAAACCGGGATTATCGGCAAGCGTAAAAGTATCAGCGGAAACAGTAAAGCCGCCTGTAATACCTGTTTTGTCATCGTCATAAAAGAGAAAACTATCACAATCAACATCGGTAATATTACTGCCGGCGGCAGCAAGACTGAGGGCGGCGGTAAGGGCAAGGCGGGTTTCAAGCATACAGCCTATCATACATTTTACGTTATGACTTTCGGCAATTTTGTTTATTTTTAAGCCCTGGTATATGCCGCCGCTTTTCATTAATTTTATATTGAACATATCGGCAGCATGGGCTTTACAGGCTCTTTCGGCATCGTGAATAGTATGTATTGATTCATCAAGCATTATTGCAACGCCGTTTGAGTTTTCACGGAGTATAGAATGCGATTCAATATCCCAGTATGGCAGGCATTGTTCAACGGCGTCAATATGTAACGCCGGCATTTTCTTTATTGTTTCCAGCGCGGAATTTAAAGTGTACCCCTGATTGGCGTCTACGCGAATACGGATAGCGCCGCCTACGGCTTTTCGTATCAAACGCAATGCCTTTATATCAAAATCAGGATTTATACCCGCTTTTACTTTTATGATACGACAGCCTTTTTCTTTTGTTAAAAAAACGGCTTCCTCCGCCATTTTTTCCGGGGTGGAAATGCCGATTGTCATATCATTTTGGACAGTGTTGTCTATACCGCCCAGTAATTGATACACCGGCTTTTGGGCGGCTTTGCCGGAAATATCGTAACAGGCGGTGTCAATCGCGCATTTGGCGGATGTATTGCCAAAGACGACGCGATCCATTAAAGAATGAATCGCGCCTATCTCAAGGGGGTTGCCGCCCAAAAGGGCGGGTTTTAATAACTCTATAACCGTTGTAACCGTATCTGCCGTTTCTCCGGTAACGGGAGCAAAGGGGGCGGCTTCACCGTACCCCGCAATGCCTTCATCGGTGGTTATTTTTACCAGAACATTTTCAACATTTTTCAGGACGGCATACGCTATCTTTAACTCTTTATAGAGTTCAAGTTTTATTTTCTTTGTTTCAATTGATATAATTTTCATGTTCGTAAAGTATGCTTTATGGAACGGTTTATGCAACCGTCCCATAAAGCGTTTTTAGCCTTACGCCAGTTCCCCCGCCGCCTTCACCTTGACGCGGTTGGTGTTGTTCGGCTGGTATTGAAGCGGCACATCCTCCACATCGACGATTTCCACCGTTTCCGGCTTCGCGCCGGCTTTTATCGCCAGTTTAATCGCCTCGGCTTTGCCTTCCTCAATGGCTTTTTCACGGGGCACGTCATTGAACGAAACAAGTTTTTCGTACACGCCGCTCACTTTTGATATGGCGGAACCAATAGCGTTCGCTACGGCAAAATTGTCCGGCTTGTAGAGTTTTTTCACCCCGCTGATTTTTTCCGGCAGCAGGATTGAACCGCCGCCTACCAAAATCACGTCGATGTCCTCGCCGGAGGTTTTAATCGAATCGAGGTTTTCCTCGATCATTTCCACAATCCGCCGCTGGGCTTTCACGGCAAGGTCTTTGTCGATGTGAGCGACTTTTGAAACGTCCCCCACACTGGCAAGGCCGTTGCGCACGGCAATGTCGGTGGCGGTCAGAGTATCGCCGCCAAAGACCAAAGCTTTTTCAGTGATTTCGTAGCCTACGCTGTCGGGCCCGACGGTAACCTTGCCGTCTTTCTCACGTACAATGCTACCGCCGCCAAGTCCTATGGAAATGACATCGGGCATGCGGAAGTTGGTGCGAACTCCGCCTATCGTAACTGCCACACCCGATTCGCGGGGGAAACCGTTTTGCAAAATGCCAAAGTCCGTGGTGGTACCGCCTATGTCGATGACTACGGCGTTGGAAAGGCCGGAGAGGAAGCCTCCGCCCCGTATGCTGTTGGTGGGGCCGCAGGCTATCGTCAAAATCGGATAGCGGCGGGCGGTTTCCATGTTCATCAGCGTACCGTCATTCTGAGAAAAATAAATGTCCGCTTCGGTTACGCCCTGTTCGCGGAGGCTCGCTACAAAGCCTTCCGTAAAAGCACGGGCGACCTCGAAAAGCGCGGCGTTCAGTATCGTAGCGTTTTCCCGCTCAATCAACCCCATGCTGCCTATTTTCGATGAATGGGAAATATATACATCGTTCCCCATCACTTCATGGCAGATACGCGCCGCCTCCGCTTCGTCTTCGTCACGGACAACGGAAAAAAGCTGGCTTATGGCAACAGACTTAACGGTTTTCGCCCTGCAATTTTCAAAAAAAACCCGCGCGGCATCCTTGTCAAACTCGGCCAGAGGTTTTCCGTCAAACTCGTAGCCGCCGCGGATTATAGCGGTTTCAGCGGCCACGGCGAGATCCTCCGCCCAATCGACCATCGGCTTAATTCCTGTTGTAGCGGGAGCCCCGATACGCAAAACGCCGATTTTCGCAAGCCGCTTACGTTCAACGATGGAGTTGGTACATTGGGTTGTTCCCAGCATGGCCTTTTTTATGCGCCCCCGCTCAATACCTGAACCATCCAAAACGGCTTTTATGGCGTTTTGAATTCCGCTTTGAACATCCGCGCTGGTGGGGACTTTCACGCTGGCAACAACCGCCAGATTTTCATCGATGACAACCGCGTCGGTATTGGTGCCGCCTACATCAACACCGAGCCGGTACGATTTTCCGCTCATAAAACATCTCCTTTTACACGCTGTTCAACCGGAATGTAATCCGTGTCGTAGCCAAAATAACGGGGGCCGACAATCTCAATCCCTTTCGGGGAACGCCAGGCCTGGTAACATTTAAGCCCCACGACAAGAACACGCTTTCCGTATTTAAGCGCGTCCGTTGGTAGCGGGATAAAGGTTTCGGTATCCACCAGGCAGATAAGGTCCGGCGTGGTGGCACGAATTTCGCCTTCCACCGACACAACAAGGTTTTCGTTCTGAAATTCCACAAAGGCACTTTCACCCTTGTATTCCCCGGAGCCTTCAAAAATCGCCTTGCCGAAGTTGAACGCTCCCCGCACTTCCCGCAGAATGTCGGTAATCTTGCCCCGGAATATTTTGTAACCTTCGCAGGCGGAAAGAAAATTTTCCTCCGGGGAAAGCGGGCCATGTTTTGCCTCCCGTATGGCCCTGCCCAGCTTTTCGCTGCGGCTGACGATTTGCTTGACGCCGTAATTCTTCATTGTCTTGCCGTCAACGCAGAATAGAATGACCGAAACCGCTCCGCCGCAGCTCATGGTAACGGCGCGGGCCAGTTCTTCCGTCCATTTGTTGGTGATGGTTTTAAAGATGGCGCTGTTGCCTTTTTCATCGGTGAGCGCCATCGGCGTGGCATTCACTCCGGCAATCGTAAACGTCACCATCTGCAATTCGGGGAAGGCCCGGCCCATGCCGTCTACGTCCACAAGCGGTATTCCCAGCCGCGCCGCCGCAGCGAAGGGCAGCATTGAGTTGACGCCTCCCGCCTCAATAGGCATGAGCGCATCAATTTTTTTGTTGTAGTACCGGCTAATCATGTCCGTCAGTACGGCGTATTCGTTCCCGCCTATGCCTTTTTCGGAAAGCACCGTCGGCGCCCCCATACACGCTATGGGGACCACAAAGGCATCGTCCACCACTTCATCAGGGTCCAACAGTGTTACAGGGCCGCAGTCTTTTATCGCACCCATGGCGATCAGTTTGCCGATATACGGATCGCCCCCGCCGCCTGATCCCAAAAGGGAAGCGCCCAGGGCGATGTCTTCCAGTTCGTGTATGCCTATTTTCCGCATACCATTCCTCCTTTGCCTTTGTTATTCCTCAATCGTCTGGGCGGGAATAATCTTTATCAATATTATATACGCAACGACGGAAATCACAATGCCGTTGATGGGGGCGACAAAGAAAGGTATGACATTGGCCGTAAGGTACGCGATTCCCGAACCGATGGCAAACGCTATGATTCCCGCCCAATTTATCCCCGCCGAGGGCTTGAATTTTTCAGATTTACCTTTACCGATTATCCAGTAATTGGCGATGATAACGCCGGCAACGGGCGGAATAAACGCGGTGATTATGCCAAGAAACGTAGTGAACCGGTCGAGGATACCCAGGGCGGCAAGCAGGGTACCAATAGCCCCGGCGATACCGGTGGTTAATTTGAATTTTTTTTCGGTAAATCCGAGGAAATTTGAAATGGCCAAGCCGCCTGAATAGGCGTTGGTGGTATTTGTCGTCCACGCGGCAAGAATAAGGGCGACCAATCCGATGGCGGGAAGTCCCAGGTTTGCCAGTACTTTGGTAATGTCATACTCCCCGGCGACGATGCTGCTTACCGCGCCGACCAGAAGCATGCCAATTCCGATAGGAAGGAGACCAATGACGCTTGACTTGACAACATCACCCCGGTTTTTCGCATACCGGGAATAGTCGCCGGAGATAACGCCTCCTACCGCAAAAGTCGCGACAGCCAAATTGATTCCCGCCACAAGGGTCATAGGCTGGGCGGGTTTGTAGGCTGCAATGGCGGGTATTCCTTCTCTGATAAAGAGGGCGGCGATAACCACATAGCCGATAACCAGGACGAGCAGGGGCACGGCTATATAGTTGAGGTATTTGACCGCTTTGTAGCCGTACATGGCGGTCAGGAACATCAGCACCCCGGAAACGATGGTGCTGATCCAGACCGGAATATTTATCCCGGTCATGGAAGCAAACATGGCGCTAAAGGAAAGGCCGCATACTCCGGCCTGAACGCCGAACCAGCCGATACAAACAATGCCAAGCAGGAGGCTGATGAGGTAGCGCGAACCGACGATGCCAAGCGAAGCCGCCGCCATACTCACCGTAGGCAGCCCCGTATCACAGGCTTGCATACCCTGAAAACACATATACGCCGCGATGATGCCGAATCCGAGCAAGCAGGCCAGCACTATCGATCCGATAGAGAAACCCTGCGCGAGATACCCGCCAACCATGAGGGCGGGTATACAGATCATGCTCCCAAGCCAGATGGAAGCTATGCTCCACCAGTTCTGCCGTTGTTCCTGCGGGATTTTAAATCCCTGGACTTCGTTAGCCATAAAAACTCCTTTCAAAAAATAATTATTCAGTATCAAGACTGAAGATTGAAAAACGAGATAGGGGTATCCCGTCTGGAAATAGCGAATCGGTGTTTCAAGACCACACTGCCGGAAGAGATTGTTTTGTTGTCAACCGAAATGTTTATAGAGGGAACGGCGGTAAAGCCGTCCGGTTCAAACGGGCAGGACTTTACTCTGCGGCGGGTATGTCGTGATGGAAAAACAGTGGAAAGAACGGAAGGAATTGCCCTCCCCGATACCGGCACGGCAGGTAAGGTTATCATGGATTTCCTATACTATGTCAACAATGGCATCGCCGCCCCACCAGGTCCGTTTCTTTTCACGGGGTGCGGGATAGGTGTAAATGCTGTGCTTTAGCCTCATGCGGACATAGGTTTCCAGCATCATGAGCGATGCCTGGGCCGCTTCGATAACGACCACATCGTAACCTCCGGCTTTCAGGCCCTCCTCAACGCGCTCTTTCACGCCGACCATAGCGGTACAGCCCAGAACTATAGACTCTACATGGTCTTCCTCGATGGCCTTGATACTTTCCTTGATAAGGGCGGCAACCATTTTGTCGATGTCCTCAAGACCCAAAACCGGAATGTCTACATAGCGGATTGAGGATATGCGGCCCTGCAAGCTTTCACGGTCCACTACCTCCCGAATGAGCGGAACCACTTCCCTCAGGACACTGACAATTCCGATACGGTCGGCAACGCCCAGGGCATAGAAAATCGCCGGTTCAAAACCGCCGAAAACGGGAATTCTGACCAGTTCCCGGGCCGCCCTGACCCCCGGTTCGCCGAAACAGTTGATAAAAACGGCATCAAAACCGTCCCGCTCCGCCACTTTGACCATAGAAAGCACTTCGGGTATGGCTAGGGCCTCATCATACTCGCCTTCAATGCTCCCCGGGCCGTGTTTTATGTTACATGACACAACTTCCGTGGTGGGAAGCAGATCTTGGGTAACATATTTCTGCATTTCATCCGTCCAAATATCGCTGATAATAGGGATAATGTTCAAAATTTTCATGTCAAACCTCTTATGCCGGGGTATTTCTCCCGCAAACTTGTATTATTCGGCTGCTAAGCCAAACCGCGTTGTGTTTTCCCGGAAAATCCGGGAGTCCTGAAAAAGAGAATTTTTATTTATCACCTCCTGCCCGGCCTAACAGGACTCATTCGTGAGCAAGTCCTATACGGTCTCAGATAACCTAAATACTTATAGGTTTAGTAGGTATAATACATAATCCGAAAAAATTATGTAAGAGGTGAATTGAATCATCGAAAATCTAATCCAAAAGAAGGAGTGTATCACGCGTTTTATTCGTGTTGAGTGGTTTAATACCCAAGAACCCGCCTGCGAATCAACGGCTCCGCCGAAAGCCGGCTTGTCAGGACGACACCGTCTTCGCACCTCTCCCGGCAGCCTTCATCTGTCAAGGATGAAGGGAAGGCGTCAGGCGCTTGCCGGCGCTATACAGGCATCGTACATGAGCCGGTAGAACTCCCGAACAGGATTCCAGGCTAAACGCTCCCCTTCAATTCTTCCGGATCCAGCATGTTTGCCGTATACTGCTTTGCCAGCAGGGAGGGGGGAAGCCAGGGATCGAATTTTCCCGTGCACGGGATGGTATCCACAGATTTTTCCGCCAGAGTTTCAAGAGAGGCGGAATTCAGGTTTTCGATGATCCTGAAGAGGTTTTCACGGAAGATCTGAAGGGGAAGTTTTGAACTTACAAAGATGCTGTAATCGCTTTCCCGCGAGAGGGCGATAATGCCCAGAACAATGGACAGATCTTCATCCCGGAGGATGAGGAGCAGCGTCCTCATGCCCCGGCTTCCCAGCCACGGAAGTATGCGGAAGCTGGTATAAGGCCTCCGTGAATCTCCGCCTGTTTCGATAAGGCTCCAGCCCTTCCCGTCAAACCCAAAATTCTCCGTAGTGTTTCTGGCTTCTCTAAGGCGTTTTGCGGCGCCGGCCGAAAGATATGTGTACGATTCCTGCGAGAGGAGGATCTCCAGTATCTTTGCCGAAACCCGCGGGTGGTTTTCCGCACTGCCGCCCCGCCAGAGCCGCAGGGCGCCTTCGGTTCCCGGCTCCACACCGATCTCCCTCTGCCTCTGATCCGAGCGGAGCACCCGCCAGTAGCGGCTTCCAAGAATAATGCCGCTTCCCGGCGGCGGGGCAAAGTTTACCTTTCCTATCTCCATCGCGCCGTGAATCACCCGGTACTCGGTGTCGCTTGAAAAAACCGAGTAGAAACTGTAGTGACCCGTGATCCTTTCCCCCTCAAGGCCGGTGATCAGGGTTCCTTCGGCGGTCTGTTCCAGAAGCCCCGCATGGATGAGGGCTTCAAGAATCCGGCGGTAATCTTCTCCGTTCACCTGCTCAAAACCGGGAAGGCTCAGGACTTCTTCCTCCAGAACCTCTGCCTTCTTCTCTCCTTCGGAGGCGATGAGGGAGAGGCTTTCGTGGATAAGGAGGCTGTAGGGCAGGGGAGGCTCCGGGCGATCCTCAATCCATTTTTCTCTAATATAAAGTTCTATCACGGCGATGGTCTTTAACAGCGTCCAGGGCATATCAAGCGTATCATTACTGTCGTCAAGGCTGCTGAAGTAGATCTCGCTTGTCCCTCTTCGTCTTCCCGAACGCCCCAGCCGCTGGACAAAGGCCGACACGGAAAGGGGAGGCCCAAGCTGGATAACCCTGTCCAGGGCGCCTATATCGATCCCCATCTCAAGTGTTGCCGTCGCTGTCAGTGTTACAGACCCTGCCGCCTCGCGCAGTTCCTTTTCCGCCTCTCCCCGGAGCGCGGCAGAGATACTGCCATGGTGGATAAGAAAACGGTTCTCCCCTCCATCGATGGATCTCAATGCCCCGGCTGTCTCTTCCGCGTCAAGACGGCTGTTGGTAAAAATTATGCAGCGTTTTCCCCTGGTCTCCCTGTAGAGGGATTGGTAGTAATTCTGTTCTTCACCTTTGCTCCGGGAAAAGTAGTCAAGGGCAATGCGTACACGGCGCCTGCTTTTCTTTTCTTCGATGAGGGTCGTCTCTCTTCCAAGCCGGCTCCCCCTTGCTATCCATTCCATTGCCCTGCGGTAGTCGGCCAGGGTGGCGGAAAGCCCTATGCGCCTGGGAAACGAAGAGGAAAGGTTCCCCAGGGTTCTCTCGATCCTGACAAGCTGACAGAGAAGCTGCTGCCCCCTTCCGGTTCCCATAAAGGCATGTACCTCATCAATGACTACAAAGGAAAGTTCCCGGAAGAGAGAAGCAATCCTGCGGGGCCGCCGCAGTAACAGCGCTTCCAGAGATTCAGGCGTTATCTGCAGTATCCCTGCGGGGTTCTCCAAAAGCTTTTCCTTGTGCCGGCCCGGTATGTCTCCGTGCCAGCGCCAGAGAGGAATTTCCGCCTCACGGGCCAGACCTTCAAGACGGCCGAACTGATCATTGATAAGGGCCTTGAGGGGGCTTACGTACAGGGCTCCTACAGAATCGCGGCGTTTCTCCGCCAGTAGTGATATTATCGGAAAGAAACAGGCCTCGGTCTTTCCCGATGCGGTGCCTGCGGCAATGATGAGGTGGCTCTCCTGTTCAAGGATCCCGGTTGCCGCCGCTTCCTGTACAGGCCGCAGGCCTTCCCATTCCTGATTGTAGATATACTCCCGTACAACAGGGTGCAGCCGTTCGTAGACCCGGTTCATATCCTATACTTCAAAGCCGGCATAGAAGCTGCCGCCGGGTTTATAGCCTTCAACCCGGTAGCCGTTCCGGTATACAAGATCGTCAAAGTTTAAATTTTCATTGCGGGTGATATTGAGAAGGCCGAGAAAATCCCTGGCAATTTCCCTGGGAGTGATAAATTCTTCCGCCCCGGCTTTTGAAAAAGCCTGTTCCAGGAAGATTGAAAGTTCCCTGTTCCCCAATTCGCTTTCATAGGCATGGTGAAAGGCATGAATATCCCTGAGCCGTTCCAGCAATACATAGATCTCTTCCTGGCTCAACTGGGAAAGCCGCAGCACAGGGCCTGAATAATCGATGTAGCCTTCACGGGCAAAGCGGCTTTCCGCAAGACGGCTTTTCAGAGCCTGGTAGCTGAAGAGTCCTCGTCTGTCATCTTCAATAAACTGGGGAGTACCTGCAAGATAGATGCCCAGCCGTTCAGCCTTTCCCTGCATTACATCGTTGAAGAGAGCCAGCAGTTTTTCGTAGTTATTCTCCCGCGACTGGCGGCTGCCGATTTTTGCCAGTTGGGTACATTCATCAATAAAGAGTAACAGCCCCTTGCTGCCTGAACGGAAACTGAAGGCGGCAAGAAGCTTGATGTAGTCATACCAGTTTTCCCCGGTGATGATCTCCCCGGTTCCCAACAGGGCTTTTGCTTCGGTTTTCGTCGCATACTCTCCCCTGAGCCAGCGGAGGGCGGCTTCTTTTTTTTCATCAACACTGTTTGTGTAGGCCAGATAGTAGGCGCTTAATACGCGCGCAAAGTCAAAACCGTGGGAAAGGTCTTCCATTTCGCTGACCGTTTCATAGATCCGTGTTTCCACCAGTTTGGGCAGATCCGGATCGTTGGCCCCGTAGCCGTCCTGAATGAATGAAAGCTTGATCGAGTTGATCCATTTTTGCAGCAGGCCTTCCAGCGCGCCGCCTTCGGGCCGGGCCTTGGATGCAAGACGCTGGAGGAGTTCCCGGTAAGTTTCAAGTCCTGCAGGCCCGGCAAGACGTTTCTCGGGTGAAAGATCCGCATCGGCAGTGATGAATCCCTGTTCCAGCGCATAGTTGCGGATCGCCTGGAGGAAGAAACTTTTCCCGCTGCCGTAACG
The DNA here is from genome assembly GCA_031278095.1 of Treponema sp. Lineage (GTDB taxonomy): Bacteria > Spirochaetota > Spirochaetia > Treponematales > Breznakiellaceae > JAIRNJ01. The sequence continues at coordinate 22,596 of JAITLC010000148.1, read as the reverse complement.
TCCCGCAACAATTCTAAAGGCAGCGGCTCCTCCTGCAATATTTTCAAGATCCTCCAGGCTGGCTTCCACTTCCCGTTTGCGTCCAACGGCAATGTATTCGAGTCCCACACGGGGTACCACCCCTGCAGAAAGGGAGGAGAGAATCGCCGAGCTTATGCGTCTGGGAAAGCTGAGCATGTTTTAAGTATAGTCTGAATGCCGGGCCTTTGTTAAGATTCTCCGGCCGGCGGCAGCCTCTCCCGGTATTCTTCTGTAATACATGGTCCGTCTTTTCCGTGTTCAATCAATAGATCCCCAAAGGCATCCATGAACTTTTCATTGATGCTGTCGATAAGCAGTTCCGGCATGGAGAATCCCGCGGCCGCTGTCTCTTTAAGCTCAGTCTTTAGTGAGGATGGATCTTTTACAGCGGCAATGCAGAACAGGGCTTTCCGTTCCGTCTCGTTCAGTCCACCGATAAAAGCATTGATGCCGGGCTGTTTTTTTTCAGTCTTTTTCAATCCGGGCGGAGACGGCGCATGGTTAGGCTTTGTCGCACGGTCCGGGACAGGATTTTCTTCAATCAGCAAAAGCTGTTTTACCTCATCAGATTCGGAGCGGAGTCTTTCGATTGATTCATGACGCAGTTTTACGGAACCGGGCCCTATGTGCATGGGAAGGGCGGTGTCATTTAGAGCGGCGTCGGCCATGAGACGCCAGTATTCCTCCAGGCGGGGCGTCTGCCGCGGTTTTTCAAAGCCTGTTTTTATTTTCAGCCTGTATTCGGTATAACGGAAAACTGAAGAAATAAATTTATGAAGCGGCTTGAATGCGAGAAAGTGGGCCCACTCGGCAGTGTAGGAAGAGTAACCGGCGGCTTCCATGCCCGCAAAGGCCCTGCGGCTTTCACGGTATGTCTGAACCGGAAAAAAAAATTCAAAAAGCCGCTTTTTGCAGAGATCCCGGAGCCTGTGGTCGATAAGATTGATAACTTTTTCAATGGCCTTTTCCAGTTCTTTTCCGTAAAAAACATAAAAACTGTTGCCCTGCAAAAGATCGCCGATAAAAGGATTTATATCTTCAAAAGCGATACTGTTGTTTTTTTCAATGTACTTTTTGTGAATCAAAAGATCCTGTATAAGATAATCCCCGCTTCCGGCGGCTCTTGAAAGAACAAGCGGAAGAGTCCGGGATGTAATTCCGTACATGATGCTAAAATCAAAGAGTCGCTGCAGAAGCAGACGGGAGATGAGCGGCTGTTCCGCCGTTTCCTGTAAATCCTGCCTTTTTCCTGAAAAACTTTCCAGCCATACGCAGTATTCCTGCAGCCGGGACAGCTCCGCGAAGGCTTCAAAGGGCCCCATGTTTCCCATGGCAAGGCAGAGTTCTCTCGCATAGATGAGGATAAAGGCCCTTCCCGCAGGTTTCCGTATTCCGTTCCTGAAGAGATACCGCCAGCGGAAAAAATTGTTCTTTTCTTTTTCCAAAAGTTCCCCGAAAACGAATTTTGTTCTGACAGAGGCTTGCGGATCATAATCCCCTGTGCCTTCCGCATAAAAGAATGCGCCTTCTTCTGCGAGTTCGGGGGCAGGAATACTGCGGAATTTGGCGTCTGCCGTAAAACGCCCCCCGAACGGAGGCCGGAGAATTTCCCTTGCCGGCGCCTGGTAGAAGCGGGGCAGGGACAGGACCGCTCCGGTATTCCGGTAGATCCATCTGCCCAGCCCGGCTCTTTCTCCCTTTACGCTAAAAAACCGCCGCAGGGTTTCTTCTCCCGGTTCCTCCAGAGAGATACCCAGCACGATCCTTGAGTCTATGCCGCCCAGTCTTTCCATGTAATTCCCGGCCGTATGTTCCGGTTCAAACAGAATCAGGGTATCGCAGCTGCTCACAAGACTGTTGGAAGGCGGCGGCAGAGATTCATAAAAACCGGTACAGACACCCTTGTTCCGTGAACTTAAAAGATCCTCTCCTTCAAGGGGAGAGGGGAGGCCCGAGGCAGAAATACTGAAATAGAGTTCCCAAAAATTCCTTTCCATAAGGACAATGATTTTTCCCGCACATGTTTCCGTAGAACCGTGTTTTCCCGCAGTTCCCATGTTCTGCAGCCATCGCGCCAAGAGAGCCGCCGGTTCAGCCCTGCCGCACCCTGAGTGGATCACCCCGCCTGAAATTCCCCAGAAACGGAGAAAGTCCAGGTGGGCTAAAAAAATTGCGGCCTTTTCGGCCCTGTCAAGCCAGGGAGGACCCTGGTACTCAAGCCTGCTGAAGTAAGGCGGCACTTCTCCCCGCCGGAAGAGGAGGGGAACAGGGATACTGATGCCTTCAATTGGTTCGCCTCCCGCATAGCGCCCGAGGGGATTGAGGCCCGTTTTTTCAAGATCTTTCCGGCGGGCCCATTTTTCATCGAGAAGCACATAGTCTCTGTCACAGGCGGCGGATACCTCCGCCGCATCGTAGTGCCTGCAATCCGTATCCCTGCCCCAGGCCAGGATCGGTATTCCCCGTATTGTTCTTCTTCCTTTCCCCGGCTCCCCCCTGACCGAAAGCACCAGCGACAGTTCCTCTGCCCTGATAAAAAGTGCGTCTTCTGAAAGTTTTTGTTTCAGGGCCCTGTCTCCGAAACAGATGATCAGCCGCATCTTTTCATCGGCAAAGCGGGGGATCTCCTCTCCGCGGAGTATCAGTTTCCCGCCGGAGCCATATTCGGCAACAAGCGTATCCAGAGTTTCATCATCGATTATTTCATAAATTTCATCATGATAAAGATAGTAACGGGACAGCCCTTCCAGGGGCAGCCAGTCCTTCCGCGGAACAATTTCCCTTTGCACTCTTATTACAAGAGCGCTTTCTCCTCCCGCAGAAGTTTTGCGTCCGGCCCCGGGAATTTCCAAGTCCAGCCCCATGAGCCTCTTTTCGGGAGACGCCATGAGGGGGCCTTTTGCCACAAGCGGGTGCGGACTCCTCCGGGCCAGGGCCAGCAGCGTCTTTCCCCCAATCTCTTTTTTGGAAAGACAGCCGGCGCCAAGTCCTTCCGGCAGACTGTACACGGAACCCTCATTACGGAACACGCCGCCCCCCAGATCCTCTGCGCCGGGAGGAAGAGCACGGATAAAAACACCATTACTGTAATTCAGGCAAAAGAATGGAAAATCCAGGATCTTGACTTCATTTTTATCCATGGGCATTTTCCGGCATTGGAGTCCCCGGGGCCGTTAATTGCCGCCAGGCGCTTCATTGAGAACTTCATCCGCCAGCACAAATACTACCTTGCCTTCCCGGAGCAGTTCACGGTTTCTTTCATTCCCGGTGATGAGCAGCGCGTCTTCCCTGTCGATAACCGGGTCTGTAGGCCTCTTTCCGAAAATTTCCCGTGCGATGATCCTCAGAGGCCTTTCCCCTGCCAGGGAGACAAGTTCTTCACTCAAGCCCGAAGGAGTGGAAAGAAATATATCCCTCTCTTTTGCATAACGGACTACCGGGCCTGAGTGTCCTGATTTGAGCATGTTCTTTTCAAATATCAGATTCATTTCCGTGTCCCAGATTTTGGGAAAGATGCAGGGACGGGCAAGGTATGCGCTGCGCATGCCGTGGGCGGGAAGCTGTTTTGAAACGATGATGATGATGCCCGTGTAATCGGGTGAAGGATTTGAACCAACGGTGCGCAGTATCTCTGCAGGACGGCTGCTTCCCGGAAGCATGGCTCCCAGATCGGAAAGCTTTAGGGTATAAGGGGCCCTGAGTAAAAGCAGATCCGGAGAAAAGACAGGAGTAGAGAGGGAAGCCGCCGCAGCGAAATTTGTAAGGGCCTCCATGCTCAAGCCGCCGCTCTTTATAAAATCTCCAACAGTCCGGGAAGAATCTACCGGAATATCCGAAAGCAGGGACTGTATCAGTGAGGGATAGGCGGCCCTGATATGTTCTTCACCCTGTACCCTGCCGTTGGGGAATTTCAGTCCCGCGGAAGCCAGATTCAGGGAAACCGTTGCATTCATCTCCATACTTTCCCAGGCAATTCCCCCGCTTATGGCGATATCCTCTCCCGGCAGGGGAAAAACCAGAACGGCACACAGAGAAAAAAGACTGCCCCAAAAAAAATTCCTCCTCCTCTGTTTCATAGTTTAATCCTCATTTACTGCGGTACCTTCAGATTCCGGCCTTCCCCGAGAATGGAATCCATGCTCATACTGTTGGCTTCCGCCAAAAGTTCCGGGTCTACATCGTAGGCCAGCGCAATTGACCAGAGGGATTCGCCTTTCTTGACAAGATGATTCCCGCTAAAGGCTCTTTCCTCTGCAGCAGCCCTGTGCCGGTAGGGCCCCACTTCCTTAAACGCAGGGATTATGATCCGCCGCCCTATCCTGAGGTATCTCGGTTGTATACCCGGATTCATGTCCTCAATCTGATTCACCGATACCCCGTAATGGAGAGCCAGGGCCAGCAGGGTGTCCCCGGAACGGATCGTGTGGGAGTAGTACTTTACAAGGTCAACGTCCTTCCGGGCCAATACCGCAGTGATACTGTCAGCATCTTTTGCGGGAACCTTTAGAAGGTAGTTTTTATCAATGGGAGTAACGCCGGTTTCAAGTTCCTGGTTTGCCATAAACAGGAGAGCCTGATCCATTCCGGCTTCGGAGGCCAGGAGGGAGAGGCTTGCAGCCCGTCCTACGGGAATGCGTACCCATTGGTAGTTGCCGGGCCATACAGGTTCCATGCCGTACTGCCGGGGATTGAAGAGTATACGGGACACTGCCAAAAGTTTCGGCACATAGTGTATTGTTTCCGTCTTCAGCTTTTTCTGCCGGGAAAGTTCCCAGTAGTCGCCGATCCCGGTCTGTTTGACCGTCCGGCTTACGGCCCCCAGGCCCGCATTGTAGGCAGCCAGAGCCAGCGCCCAGTCTCCAAAGTAGTTGTAGTTTTCTTCCAGTTTCCGCAGGGCTCCGTCGGTAGATTTCCAGAAATCCCGTCTCTCGTCCACCCATTCATTCACCTTCATATCAAAGGGAGAAATACTGTTCTTCATGAACTGCCAGAGCCCCACGGCGCCCGAACGGCTGCGGGCCTTTGCCGAGTAACCCGATTCAACCACCGGAAGGCAGAGCAGTTCGGGGGGCAGCCCTCTTTTTTCAATTTCTTCACGGATAAATGGGATGTAGGGTTCGGCGCGTTTCATGACGGCTTCAAGCCATTCCTTCCCGCCTTTGGACGTGTACTGTTTCAGATAGCGCTGATACAGTTCGTTATCCTCATCATAAAAAAGACTTAGGGAGTGGGAAGAGGTAAAAAAACTGTAAGATGTTTTCAGTTCTTCAGGCACGGCAGAATACTGCCCCCTCAAAGGCCGTATATAAGGCGATGCCGGAAGTCCTGTCTGTGCAGAGTCACTGCCGTCCGTTATTGCCGTTTCTTCCGCCGTTAGCGAAACTGCAAGCAGAAACAGCAGCACTGTCAAACCGGCCGCACCATATGTGTTTACTTTATTTTTACTCTCCCCCCGCTGCATTAAAATTTCTCCCCGTAGTATACCCCGGCCCATTCCCAGCGCCCGTGAATCTCCGGATTCGGGGGAAAGTAGATCTTGCGGAAGTAGAAGTACCAGACGGAGATATACTGCGACCAGCCCCAGGTACGCAGATACGCCTCGTTGGCATTGGAACCGGCTGCAAGATCCTTGGCATAGTAGATCCGGTTTCCGCGCATAAAATCGGAAAGATTGAATTCCGCCATTCCCGAATCGTCGGCTTCTTCCTGCTCCCAGGAACGGGCAAAGAAATTTACCTTGGCCCTGTAAGGCCAGAGCCTCCCCGAGGAGCCCGAATCAAGCGCGGCACGTATCGTATTCAAAAGCACATTGAGGTTTTCAAAAGTCCAGTCCTTGGGAGAATTGTTGAAATCCACCAACTGCTTTGCATAGTTATCCGCATCGGGAAAACCGGGAATCACGGCGCCCATGTAGGGCAGATACTGGGTATAGGCCTGGATGGCGCCGTTCCAGTCGCCTATCAATTCATAAGCCTGGGCAAGCATGAAGTAGGAAACCCCCAGGTCAATCTTGTCCGGGAAACGGGAGATCAGTTCCTGATAGTACCAGACCCGCTGTTCAGGATTATTTACCAGGGTGATAAGCTGGTTGAGACAGGCCAGGTGTATCGATTCTTCCCGGACAGTCAGATCCGGATAATTTTTTATAATTATCTCAAAGAACCGGGCCGCTACAGGGTAGGCTTCCTGCTGGAGATAGGCGTAGGCAATAGTCAAAAGATAGTAGCTGTTGTATGGATCATCAGGATACTCGACCGTTCTTTCGGAAAGAAAGTTGATAAGCTTGCTGTATTCCCTGATGCGGATATAGTTATTGGCAATCTCACGGACAATGACAAATACGTCTTCCCCAACCCCGTCTTTTTCCGAAAGGAGTCTGAACAGATTCTCAAAGATCTCCCGCTGCCCGGAAGATACTTCGAGATAATAGGGATGTGACGAAACGCCGGCTTTGTTCCTGCACGGATTTTCCGCCGGCCGGCAGCCCGCAAAGATAATGACAAAACTTATAAAAAACAGAGCAAAATACAAAAGTCCTTTCCCCGGTCCCATATCTTTTAATCCTAACACGATGAAACCTCATTGGCAAGGAACCTTTTTATCGATATACTGTATATATGCATCATATAGCTTCCCGTCGTACCGCAGCACAGCTTTTTTTTATTATCGGCCTTTTACTCATGTTTCTGGGAACTGTCTTTCTTATCATAACACTCACCAATATTTCCCGGATTTCCCTGCTGACCTCCTTTATTTTTGTTGTTCTGGGGCTGTTTTTGGCTTTTTTTGCCATCCAGCTCAAGAAACGTTCCCTCTACCTCTTCTTTGCAGCCTTTTTTCTCCAGGTGGGACTCTTCCTTTTCCTGGCCGCACTGGGGATGCTTCCCATTCCCTTTTCAACATCCTGGCCCCTCATCTCCGTGTTCTCAGGTATTGCCCTTTTCCCCGCAGGCTGGCGCCGTTACGGAACCCTCCGTTCCAGATATGTGGTGCCTTCAATCGTCTTTCTTATCCTCGGTTCGGCGCTGATGATCTTTTCCCTGGATGTGGTTCCTTTTTCCTTTACCCAGTTCATGATTCGTTGGTGGCCTCTGCTCTTTGTACTGGCGGGGCTTACCCTGATACTCGTCTCCGTGGGGACGAATAAAGAAAACGGAGAGATGAAAAAGTGAAGGAGGCTTTTGGGGGGGTATGCCTTATCCATGCATCCTAGAGCCGGGAGCCTTCTCTGGCCCGTACTTTTTTTTAGCCTGCTCATCCTTTCCTGCGGAACCAAACCGGCAGTCCGGAAGCCGGATCCCGGCGTTTCAAATACCGTAAATTCCCAGCCGCCGGCCTCACCGGGAGGCGTTGTCGAAGAACTGCGGAGCCTCACCGAATCGGGAATCCCTTCAAATTTGCTCCGGGCCCTGGATCTCATCCGCAGCCGGGATCTGGGTGGAACCGAATTCGGCCGGGTCATGAACGGCATCAATGTAATCCTTATCAGGACGATTTACCCCGACCTTCAGACCCAGCTTCCCAATCCGGATTTTCCCTCCAATCATGCCTATTCAAGAATTATCCGGGAAGCTGAACAGGGAAATTATACGCCTCCTTCTCCCGAATCAAGAGACTATCTTGAATATGTGCTGCCTTTCCTGGCTCTCTACCGGGAAACCGGCGACAGGCTCCTCACCGCCCTGCCGGATCTCCAGAAGGCAAGCGCCATGAACAGTAATTCCGTGCTGGCGACCTTCTTTATCGGCATCGTATACGAGAGAACAGGACGGCTCAACGAGGCCGTGGCGGCCTTTAGCCGCTGCTATGACTTTTCCCCGGAGTGTTACCCTGCCGCCCTGGGCCTTGCCCGGGTAATGCTCAGAATGGGCCAAAACCAGGAAGCCTTACGGCTCCTTTCCGGTCTTGTGATCCGTTATCCCGATTATCATTCCATAAAGAGACAGCTTGCCCTTACCTACTACCAGAACGGCGACTGGGCACGCGCGGATCCCGCCATTGCGGAGATCCTCCAAAAGGACAGCAAGGACGCCGAATTCATTCTGATGAGGGCGCGGGTACTGGTTGAACAGGGCCAGTTTCTCCAGGCCCAGGCTCCCCTGGATCTGTACCAGGGAATCAATCCCAATAACAGGCTCTATCTTTTCCTGCGGGCGCGGGTTCAGGCGGAAGGTTTCCGCAACCGGGACGCAGCCCTCAACTATCTGCGTTCCATCCTCCGTTCCGCAGTCCAGGATGACGAAGTTTCCGTGTATGCAGCCCAGCTCCTCATGGAATCAGGCCGCCCGGAGGATCAAAACGAGGGGCGGCAGCTTCTCCGGAGCCTCCTGGAAGCCCCCAATCCTTCACCGGTTGTGCTGGATCTGGCCCTTCAGGATGCGATCCGGCGGCAGGCCTGGCGGGAAGCCCTTCCCTGGCTGAACCGGCTTCTCGATGAACGCCGTTCCTTTCGGGATCTTGTCAATGCATATACCGTGGAAAAAGGCCTGGGAAACAATGCCCGTTCTCTCAACTTTGCACGGGAACTCTACGAGCGGGATCCTGCCAATGATGAAGGAGCCATTTCCTATTTTTCCGCGCTTATTGATACAGGCCGCATTGACGAAGCGGGAAGGATGATCGAAAGCCGGCTTAACCAGACGCCGAGCGGCCCGGTAAAGAGCCGCTACTACTACCTGCGCAGCCGTATCAGAACTAACGAAGATTCGGTGATGAACGATCTCCGTTCCAGCCTCTTTGAGGATCCCCGGAACCTTGATTCGATCATCTCCATGTTCGAAATCTACCACCGCCGCCGGGACGGACGCCGGGCAGTCTACTATCTCAAGCAGGCCCTTGCGCTGGATCCCGGCAATCCCCAGCTAAAACGCTACGAAGCCGAATACGCGGACTTGATGTAGTTTTACTTTGCCAGCAGAAACGCGCACTCTTCTTCGGGCAGATCTACGGGTTTTCCGATGCTTTCGGCCAGAAACAGAACCCGTGCGATGGATTCGCAGGCTTCAATTCTGTTCATCGCATCGTAGATGTCTTTGCCAAGTACCAGCACTCCGTGATTGGCAAGGAGAATCGCATTATGCTTTTTGACAAGTTCCGCAGCCCCGGTAAAGATATCCGGAGTCCCCGGCCTGCCGTAAGAAGCCACCGGAATTTTTTTAAAGATATGCATCATCTCCGGGTATGCCCTGCTTTCCAGGGACCGGCGATTCAGGGCAAAGGCCGTCAAGTACGGTGCATGACAGTGAATCACCGCCTTAACGTCGGCTCTGGCCCTGTATGACTGGGTATGCAACAGCAGTTCCGATGAGGGGGGAAATTTTCCTCCCACCTGTTTGAGGCTGCCCTCTTCCAGGACGGCGATCATGCCTTCATCGAGAAAGGCCTTGTTTTTACCCGAAGGAGTTATATAGATGAAACTGTCCTGCAGCGCCGAAATGTTGCCTTCAAAGGCATTCACCAGACCCCTTGCATCCATACGCCTGCATACAGTCAAAATGTCGCCGATTGGCTGGGTATTCATGTTCCCTCCCGAATTTTTGAAAAATCTCTATTTTTCCTTGAAAAGCGGTTTCAGTATATGCGAAACTTATAAATAGAGTTTGTCCATAATGTAGACGCACTATAGACAGACTATCTTAAAATGATCTGTCTGCAAAGTAACCGGCTTTGCGGTCAGATGCCAAGGAAGTATTTATATTCAATCGGGAACGGATCGGCGCCGCTTTAATGCGGCAAAGGAAACGCTGATTGGCGTCATTTAATCAGCGTTTCCCTGAACGTCTCAATGGAATTGAAGGAGTTTGTCATGAAAAAATATGTATGCAATGCGTGCGGCTATGTCTACGACCCTGCGATCGGCGATTCTGACGGCGGAATAAAGCCCGGTACTCCCTTTGAAGACATTCCCGATGACTGGGTATGCCCGCTCTGCGGTGTAGGAAAAGACATGTTTTCTCCGGTGTAAAAATACGGTTTTCCGGAGGATTTTGCAGTCCCCTTGCAAGACTTCCGCTTTTTTCGATATTATTAGAAGCCGTTCCAAAACTTCGGCTTTTGGAACGGCTTCCTTAGATTCAGAGGAAAAACCGGGCTTTTGCCGGTTTTTCCAAGAGCCTGTTTTAAAATCAACCGGGTTTTGGAACAAGTTCATTACTCATAAATTAATCGCTTGGAGGATCTATGACCATAGCCGATATGCTCGGTCAGAGCGGTGTTTTAACCCTGCTCGGTATGGGGATCGTTTTCGGATTCCTTTTTATTCTTATTATCTGCGTTACCTTCATAGGCAAGCTGATTCGTGCCGTCGGCGCAGATAAAGACAGCGGAACCCCCGCAAAGGCCGCGGTGCCTTCCGGGTCTGCCAATAACGGGGCGGTTACCGCCGCCATCAGCGCTGCGGTGGGTGAATACCGCAAGAAGAATCAATAAAAAGGAGAAAATGATGCCGAAAGTTAAACTTACCGATTTGGTTCTCCGGGATGCCCACCAGTCTCTTTTTGCAACCCGGATGGTTACTGCCGATATGCTCCCTGCCTGCGAAAAACTGGACAAGGCCGGCTATTTTGCCCTGGAAGCCTGGGGAGGGGCCACGTTTGACTCCTGTATCCGCTTTCTCAACGAAGATCCCTGGGAGAGGCTCAAGAAACTCAAGAAAGCTCTACCCAATACAAAGATCATGATGCTCCTTCGCGGGCAGAATCTTCTCGGTTACCGGCACTATGCCGATGATGTGGTAGCTAAATTTGTGGAATACGCCGCCAAAGACGGCGTTGATGTGTTCCGTATCTTCGATGCGGTAAACGATCCCCGGAATTTCCAGGCAGCCACCGCTGCAGCGAAGAAGACAGGCAAGCACATTCAGGCCGCCATTTCCTATGCGGTTACCCCCTTCCACACCATCGAAAAATATGCGGAACTTGCCAAACAGTACGCCGATATCGGTGCGGATTCCATCGCCATCAAGGATATGTCCGGCCTCCTCAAGCCCTATGTGGCCTACGATTTGGTTAAGGCCATCAAAAAGGTTACCGACCTTCCCATCGAAATTCACTCCCACTCTACCACGGGCATGAGCGTTGCCACCCTGACCAAGGCCGCCGAAGCGGGGGCCGAGATCCTCGATACGGTTATCTCTTCCCTTGCCATGGGTACCAGCCACAGCCCCACCGAAACCATGGTGGAGATCTTCAAGGGTACCGAATACGATACGGGCCTTGATACCAATCTGCTTTTGGAAATTGCCGCGTATTTCCGGGAGATACGGAAGAATTACAAGAAATTTGAATCCAGCTTCCTCGGAGCGGATACCCGGATTCTCGTTTCCCAGGTACCCGGAGGCATGCTCTCCAACCTGGAAAGTCAGCTCAAAGAACAGGGCGCTTCCGACAAGATCGACGCCGTGCTCAAGGAGATTGCCGTTGTCCAGAAGGATGCGGGTTATCCGCCTCTCGTGACCCCTACCAGCCAGATTGTAGGTACCCAGGCGGTCTTTAACGTGCTCTTCGGCCAGTACAAGCGGCTTTCCGGCGAGTTCCAGGATCTTATGGCAGGCAAATACGGCGCCTGTCCGGCCCCCAAGAATCCGGAAGTGGTGAAGAAGGCACTTGAAGCCCTCAAGATAGACAAGGAAATTACCCACCGGCCTGCCGATGATATTCCCCCCGAATACGAAAAGCTTGAAGAGGAGACCAAAAAACTCCTTGGAAGCGATACGGTATCCGTGGAAGATGTGCTTACAAACGCCATGTTTCCTAAGGTCGCTCCCGATTTCTTCAAAAAACGTTCCCAGGGCCCGGTTGTCTTCAAACCGGAAGACGCCGCCCCGGCTCCAAAGGCGGGTTCGGGCCAGGCAGAGAAGTATACCGTCAATGTAAACGGAACCAACTACAACGTGGTGGTAGCCCCCGCAGGGACTGTCGCCGTCACCGCCGCAGCGGTTCAAGGAACCTCAGGTTCCACGGCCCCTGTTGTTTCAGGCGGAACTACCATTCTCGCGCCGGTAGCGGGAACCGTTATCCGCTATGTGGCGGATGAGGGAGCAACGGTAAAAACCGGAGATACGGTACTCATCATCGAATCAATGAAGATGGAACTGGAAATTAAATCCACCGCTCCGGGGCCCGTCCATTTCCTGGTTCCCACCGGGACTCAGGTAGCGGCCCAGCAGCCGGTAATCGCCATAGGCGGCACAGTCCAGGAAGCCCCGGCCCCCGCGGCCTCCCCTGAACAAGCGGGGTCTCCGGCGCCCGCAGCCCCTGTTCCGGCGGCTCCTTCAGCCGGCGCTACGGTGATACTAGCGCCTGTAGCCGGTACTATTATCCGTTATGCGGTTGACGAAGGTTCCCAGGTTAATTCCGGTGACAACGTCGTTATCATCGAGTCCATGAAAATGGAATTGGAAATCAAGGCCACCGCCTCCGGAAAGGTTCATTTCCTGGTTCCCGCCGGAACCCAGGTTGCATCCCAGCAGGCAATCGCCGAAATCAATTAAGGAATGAAAATGAATATGTTAGGTGAAAATAAAAAACCCATGTGGGTTGCTAAAGCTTGTTTTCTGATCCTTATCGGGGCCTTTGCTTTTTCCTTTATAGGCGCCGCCTTCGCTCCCCGGGCTCAGGCTCAGACTCAGGCCGCGGCCTCTGCAGATGAACTTCCTTCGTTTAGAAACCTGAGCGGCATCATCCCCAACAGCGCGAATCTTCCCAAGGTTTCGCTGGGCAGCTTTTTGAGAAACATCGCGGAGACTACCGGGATTTATGCCTTTATAAACGGTTCCGGGCCGGATGGAACGCCCAGGAATATGACAACTCCCGCTGGTTTTCCCATCACTATTTTCGGCTGGCAGGAACTTCTCATGGTGGCGGTAGGTTTTCTCATTATCTACCTGGGGGCAGCCAAGAACTTTGAGCCTCTGCTCCTCCTCCCCATCGGTTTCGGTACGGTGTTTGTAAACATTCCCTTTGCCGCTATGGGCGAGGCGCCCCACGGAATGCTCCATATTATTTATGAAGGCGGTGTGGGTAACGAATTCTTTCCCATGATTATCTTCATGGGCATCGGGGCCATGACCGACTTCGGCCCCCTTATTGCCAATCCCAAAACCGCCATTCTTGGCGCGGCGGCTCAGTTCGGGGTATTCGCCACCCTGTTTTTTGTCAGCATCGCCAACTACCTCCCGGGCGTGGCCTTCAACCTCAAGGAAGCCTGCTCGGTGGCCATTATCGGCGGCGCCGACGGTCCCACTACGATCTACATCGCCGCCAAGCTGGCGCCTCATCTTCTGGCGACCGTGGCGGTGGCGGCCTATTCCTACATGGCACTGGTACCCATTATCCAGCCGCCCATCATGAAGCTCCTCACGACAAAGCACGAACGCCTTATCAGGATGAAGCAGCTTCGGCCGGTTTCCAGGACCGAGAAAATCGCCTTCCCCCTGGTGGTGTTCATCCTGTCGATCCTCCTCATTCCCTCGGCGGCGCCCCTTATCGGCTGTCTCATGTTCGGGAACTTTATCCGGGAATGCGGCATTGTGGATCGGCTTTCCAAGACCATGCAGAATGAGCTTATCAACATCGTGTCGATCTTCCTTTCCCTGGGTGTGGGCAGTCAGATGACCCCCGACCGCTTCCTCAATCCTTCGTCACTCATCATTGTGGTGATGGGTCTGGCGGCTTTCGCCATCGCCACCGCTACAGGGATTTTTGTGGCAAAGCTCATGAATATCTTCCTCAAAGAGAAGATCAACCCCCTCATCGGTTCCGCCGGCGTGTCCGCGGTTCCCATGGCCGCCCGGGTTTCCAACAAAGTGGGTCTGGAATACGATCCCGGCAACTTCCTGCTAATGCACGCCATGGGCCCCAACGTGGCCGGCGTCATTGGTACGGCTATTGCCGCCGGAGTAATGATAGCGGTGTACGGCGGTTGAGTTGCAGAATAGAATTGTTCAGAGAGGCTGTTCCAAAACCAACCGGTTTTGGAACAAGTTCCAGAAGCTACAGATTCTTCCGGGATTTGAAGTTTCCGAACAACTCTAATTTTACGGATTAAAATTACCGCTCTTCTTTCTTTCAGAATTTTTCCGTATACTGAAATTCATATGAGAAAACTTACCGAAGCGGAGTGCCGCTATGCCATGGAGCATGGCGAATTTGATAAGCCGCTTATCGTCTTTCCCGCGGCGGCAATCATACTGACCCAGAGTTGGTGTCCCCAGTGGATCATGGTGAAAGGCTGGCTGGCGGAGGCCGAAAGGCGCCTTGAGGCGGTATATCCTCAGGGTTTCTCTATCTGCTATACTGAATACGATATTGCCGAATGGAACGGTTTAAGCCACGAGTCTTTTATGGAATTCAAGGAGAACCATTTTGGGAATCAGGAGATCCCCTATATCCGCTACTACCGGGACGGAGTCTTTGTCCGCGACAGTAACTTTATCAACCTGCAGGGTTTCCTTGCGTATCTGGGGCTGGAAGCCTGATTGAAAACTTCAACACACCGGGGAATTTTTCTGGCCTTCCTCCTCCTCACGGGAATTGTCTTTTCCCTCCCGGCTCAGGAAGACGCATCGCGGGGCGAACGGCTTACGCTCAAGGTAGCCGTTATCGGGCCCGGAGACGAACTGTATTTCTGGTGGGGCCATATCGCCCTGGTTATAGAAGACGCCTCCGACGGCAGCAGCCTGTTCTACGATTGGGGCATTTTTTCCTTTGATGCGGATCATTTTTTTAGTAGTTTTGCCATGGGCCGTCTTGTGTATATGTGCGGCGCTTCCCCGGCGGAGCGTAATTACCTGGTGTACCGGCGTAACAACCGGGGCATCACCCTCTACACGCTTGACATGAGTCCTGAAAAAAAGGAAGAGATCCGCCGTTTTGCGGAAAACAATGTACTGCCGGAAAACCGGAATTACCTTTACCACCATTTCAGGAATAACTGTACAGGCCCGCTCCTCAATATCATTGACATGATCACAGACGGTCAGTTCCGCACCGCCTATGAAAACATGCCCGGCCGTTTTACCCTGCGGCAGCATGTAAGGCGGCATACCTGGTTTAACCCTTTCCTGGACTGGATTCTCAACTTCTGGATGGGCCAGGATATTGATACCCCCATTACCATATGGCAGGAAATGTTTCTTCCCTCGGAAGTCGGTACACGGATCGGCGAGTTCAGCTATACCGACGAAGGCGGGGTAGCACGGAAACTTGTTTCGGATGTTGAGGTGCTCAATCGTTCGGTGAACCGGCCTCCTGTTCTGGACAAGCCCCGGCTCCAGTGGCCCAGGGAACTCTGCTTCGGCGTCTTTGTCGCATTGGTTCTGGCTCTGATCCGTTTTTTAGGGCAAAATCCCGGATTCAAAAAAGCGGAAACGGCCTTGCGCCGTACAGACGGTATCCTGCAGGCAGGGCTGGGGCTCTTCTTCGGTATCGCAGGATTACTGCTATTCTTCCTTACCTTCTTTACAAACCATGATTATGCCTGGCACAACAGTAATGTTATCTTTGTTAACTTTCTCCTCCTTGCCGCGGTGCCTGCGGGAATTATCCGGGCCTTCTCCGGGAAGAGCCGCCGGCGTTTCATGGCCGAAAGATTTCTTAAATCCCTGTGGACCTATGTGTTTCTCGGCGGCCTCGTCAGCATCTTGATAAAACTCAGTCCCTGTTTCTGGCAGCAGAATCAGGTTACCCAGGCCCTTGTTATGCCCTGGGCCTTTGTGTTAAGCGTTTTCCCCGGCCGGATAGCCGGTCTTTTCAGAAAAAAATGAACACGCGCTGTTTTTTGCCCTTATGTCTGTTCTTTCCCTTCCTTGTATTTCCGCTTTTTGCCCTGGATGAAGCCGGGGAAGAGGAGGTCGCCGAATGGATCTATCCGGTTTCACCCGTTCTGGAAATTATCAAACGGCAGGAGATCGCCTGGCGGCCCGACTGGCCCCTTGAGGCGGCTCCCGATGCCTTCACCCTGCCCGAAGGAGCTCTTTCCCTCAGTCTGGAATTATCCGGCGGAGTTATACGTCTTGAAAAAGATGCCGAAGGAAGACTTACGGCCTTTCCGCTTCTCTGCGAAGGCGTCCTCCTGCAGGCGGAGCTGCAATCTCCCTCCGGTTCAGACATGCCGTCCTTTACTCTTGGCGGTGAAGGGGGCTGGACATACGAATACCGCCGGGCCTTCGGCGGCTATGCGGTCAGCCGGGAAGAGAGCCTCTACTATGTTCTTTTGGGCGGAGCAGGGGAGCGGTTTGCGGAAACCTGGTATGACCGGTACGGTAATCCCTATGGTTTTTATGCCTTTCCCAAAACCCTGACCGCAGGGGAATTGAGAATCTGCGGTATCGAGGGTTCTTACGGCGGAGAAGCTTCGTCCGATCCCGATCCCGAAGCCGAAGTGCCCGCTGAAGCCTCCGCAGAGTACGGCAGGGAAACTGAAGTTCGTGAATACTACGACTTTGACAGCCGGGCCAATATTACCCGTGTTGTTTCCGCCGCAGGGGAGTTTAGCGCCCTCTACGGAAGGGATAACAGACTCCGCTATTGGAACATGCAGTCAGGCTTCCGGAATGATCCCTTCCGGCAGGATCTCTCCCTCCAGTGGGATGAACAGGGCCTTATGGTACGCATTCTGGGTGAAAAGACTGACCTTCGTTATGAATATGAACTGAACGAAAGAGAAGACTGGGTGCTAAGACGTATTTTCAGCGTCAATCCTGCTTACCGGGCATTTTTTCCCTCCCTGCCTCTGGAAACGGCCCGCCGCATTCAATACGGAAGGGAGGAATAGGGTGGGGGATTCTACCGCCTGGAAGGACATAAAGTACCAGGAAACCTTTGAAGCCGAACTGCGGGGACTTGAACGCCGCAAGGCGCTGGATCCTTCCTGTACCATTGAGGATCTGGAAGGAACCCTCCGGCATCTCTACAACCTGGATGGCGACGACTGGCTCGGCCGCGGTGAAGTCCAGGACATCATTATGGCGGCGACCATAGCCGCTTATGAACACTTCATCACCGAGTGGGGCAAACAATAGCCGGTAAATCTGACTTTTTTGGCGCTGTCTCCGGGGCCGTTGTCCATCCGGAAGAAATGGGTAAATCCGAAAGACACCTTGGCGCCGGCTCTGCAGATATTGTCAAAAAAAACAGCAGTTTTTTTGGGGTTTTTGTTACCTTTTTTAACCATCTGTGTTTGAGTAAGTAGCAGTATTATTTATTTCATGTTCCTCCTTTTTTTTGGTGCCCCGGGGTTACTCCTTTCCCCGGGGTTTTTTATTCGCAGCGGGATCTAATACCCCGAAGTTCTTCATTGTTAAGTATTCGTTTTTTGTATATATTAAGGTATCGTAGGTGATTCCATGCGGGCCATGGTGTTAACTGCCGGAACAGTACGTCTGGCTTTGGAGGTTTTCATGGCAGGTAAAAATACGGATCTTAGAAGCATTCTTGAGCTGGATTCTGAGTTAAACAAGATTCAGGATGTTGATATCCTCTTAGAACGGATTCTGCTTGAAGCCCGCAAGGTGGTTCATGCCGATGCCGGTTCAATTTACGAGAAAGTAACCGTTGAAGAAAACGGGAACAAACTTGACAAACTTGCCATCAAATTTGCCCAGAATGATACTACCGACGCGGATCTTCCCCCGGATCAGAAGCCGGTTATGTCTTTCTTTTCCGTACCCATAAACGAAAAAACCATCTCAGGCTATGTGGGTCTCACCAAAAAACCGGTTAATGTCCCGGATATGTACCACATTCCGAAGGATGCGCCCTATTCTTTTAGCCCCTCCTTTGACAAACTGTCCGGTTATAAGACGATTTCTTCTCTTACCTTCCCGCTGGTTACCGCCAAGGGGGATCTTTTGGGGGTTATCCAGATGCTCAACGCCAAGGATAGGGACGGCAATACCATTCCCTTTACCGTGGACGACGAATTCCTCATTATTCACTTTGCCGCTACCGCCACTACCGTTCTGGAACGGGCGCTGGACAAGCAGGAAATGCTCCTCAGGATGAACAAGCTGGCGGAGATGAGAGACCCCAAGGAGACAGGAACCCACGTCAAGCGTGTGGCAGGCTATGCGGCGGAGATCTATAATCGCTGGGCCTTTCGCCATACTGTTTCCGAAAATGAGCGGGAGCGCTTCTGCGATAACCTTAAAACGGCGGCCATGCTCCACGATCTGGGGAAGGTAGCCATTTCCGATGTGATCCTCAAGAAGCCCGCCCGTTTTACTTCCGAAGAGTACGAAGTCATGAAGACTCATACCGTTGAAGGCGCAGGACTCTTCAGCAATATCCGTTCCGAAACCGACCAGATGGCCATGGAAATTGCCCTTACCCATCATGAAAACTGGGATGGTACCGGTTATCCCGGTTGGGTTGACCCCTTCAGGGAAGGTTTTCCCCCCCTAAAGGCCGATGCGGAAGGGAAAGCCATTCCCCGCAAAGGTGAGGAGATCCCCCTTACCGGGCGTATTGTAGCCCTCGCCGATGTTTTCGATGCCCTCTGTTCAAAACGGGTTTACAAGGAGCCCTGGAATGAAGAGCAGGTGCTTGAGGAACTCAAAAAAATGTCGGGCTGTAAGTTCGATCCTGAACTGGTAGAATGTTTTTTTGAGGCCCTCCCAAGTATCAAACAGATCCAAGGCATGTATCCGGAACACTAAGGAAACACTGATTTATTCAATCGAGAATAAATCAGTGCTGCTTTAATGCGGTATGTGCGCAATGAAATGAGCGCATACACAGGGAAACGCTGATTGGCGTCATTTAATCAGCGTTTCCCTAAAGAGCCGCTCGGCTACCGTTCTTTTTCGGTTACAACAAACGGTAAACGTTCAGGGTTTTAGTAGTTGCGCCAGAACCCGGTCAAACGCATCGGCAAAGGACTTGAGTTCCTTTTTACCGTACACGGCGCTCCGTTTCATCCCCAGGCCGCTTTCCGCCAGATCCACCATGAAGTTCCTCATGGACAGCCGTTCCCGAATGTTTTCAGCCGTATAGCTCCCGCCCCTGTCGTCCAGTACGGCAACGCCCTTGTCCACCAGCCTTGAAGCCAAGGGAATGTCCCTGGTAATGACAAGATCCTCCGGCCCGGCAAGTTCTACGATACGGTCATCCGCAGCCCCTTCCCCGGAAGCGCAGATCTCCATCACGATGTATTCACCGGAGATTCCCGGGATGGGCCGGTTGGCTGCAAAAACCGCCGTCAAGCCCTCTTTTCCGGCCCGTTTCACTATCAGTTCCCGGCAGGCCCTGGGGCAGGAATCGGCATCCACATAGATCTTCAAGGGGGAACCTTTACCCGTTCCCGCCTGCCGGGTTGGAGGGCTTCTCCGTACAGGCCCTGCCCGGAGCGGCAAGACAGGCGCTAAAGTCTCCCTCGAAACTTCCCGGCGCCCCCGCAGGGATAAAGAGCGACTGCCCCTGTTTAAACCGCATCTCTTCATCAAAAACACGATAAAGCGCCTCTCCCCTGGTGATTATTGCAATGCAGGGCCGGCCCGCGGGGGCTGCAAGCTTTTCATGACCGTTTGAATCAAGCCGGGCCAGGCTGAATTCCCCGGTAAAGGAGGGATAGGCATGAAGGCCCGGCGCCCTCTCTTCAGGATGCAGGATCTGCACGGTAAAGGCTGAAAAATCCAGCACCGATGTGAGTTCCTGCAGATCCACATGCTTGGGCGTGAGCCCTCCGCGGAGCACATTGTCCGAATTAGCCATGAGTTCAACCCCAAAACCGTGAATGTAGGCATGGAGAACCCCTGCGGGAAGGAATAAGGCCTCTCCGGGCTCCAGACGGACGAGATTCAGGTAAAGAGGAGCCAGTATCGAAGGATCATCCGGGTAGAGTTCTGCAAAACGCCGCATGAAAGGCCCGGCTTCAGGGGGCTCGGTCTCTATTCCGGCCCGGAGTGTCCTGGTCAGTCTTTTTCTGGTTTCCGGAGAGAGTTCAAAGAGCCGTTTTAGGAAAATTTTAAGGTTTTCCGCCCGGAGCAGCGGCTCAAGATCCCTTTTCAGGACATCTGCCTGTCTTATGAGGGATTCCAGAGAACGGTAAATTCTCCCCGGTTCCCTGAAGCCGCATAACGCGTCGAATCCTGTGAGTGCAGAGATTATTTCAGGCTTGTGGTTATCGTCTTTGTAGTTCCGTTCCGGGGCCTCAAGGGATATGCCCGCACGGTTTTCCCGTTCAAAACCTTCCCTGGCCTTCTCAAGACTCGGGTGGGTCTGGATGGAAAGAGGCTTCTCCGCGGCGAGAAGCTTGAAGAGGAAAGGGAGGCCGCCCCATTCCTTATACACTTCCCCGCCCAAAAAAAACTCTTTTTTTTCCCGGATAAGTTCCCCAAGATCCCTTTTTCGGCCTTCAAAGAAAACCCTGGAAGACCCGCCGGGATGCGTCCCCATCCAGAGTTCCGCCCAGGGTTTCTTTAGGGGGTTTTTCTCCCCCATCAACGCGGGAATCCATTCCGGGGAACCCCAGTCATAGTGTTTTACCGTATTGCTTAGCGGAAAAATATGCTGCATGCACAAGCCGCCCCCTGGCGGCGTATATAATCAGCTTCCGTACGTTCGTGACCCGAAAGGACAGGCTTTTGCAGTTTTTCAGGCTTGCAGCCTTACAAAACACTACAGAATTTAAGGTTTCTTTCCCAAAACCTGAAGTTTTGGAAAAACCTCCATGAAGTAACCGGCTTTATACACTATGTCGTGTCGTTTCGTTCCAGGGCTTCATCCAGTTGGCTGATAAGCCTGCTGGCAAAGTTTTCCTGTCCCGGATTTTCTGCCCGGAGCCGGTGCAGTTCTTCGGTCAGCATGAAACCTGCCAGAATTGCAATTTTTAGAGGATCGTCATGACGGCCGGGAATGAGGAGAATTTCGTCTATTATATTGCGGTACTCTTCCTGAATCGTTTCCAGATATTCGGTTTTTTCACCGGTCCTGATGGAAAAGGAGCTTCCCAGAATCTCCAGTCGAAAATCGGTCTCCGCTTCCATGCCGCCGGCCTTAAAAGATATCCAACTCCCCATCCGCGGGGTCTGGACCGTCTTCGCTTTCAGAGTCGGAATCCGGGGGAGACTCTTCACCTGCATCTTGTTCCGGTTCGGGAGACTCCTCAGACTGGAACTTTTCTGCTTCCTGCAGAAGAGAAGCTTCTCCGGGCCGGGGCCGCTCTATGGCATCATCAACCTTGTTGAGTTGTTCTATTACCGAAAGAAGGCGGCTTTGGAACTGGCCCTGCCACTCATCTTTCTTTTTTAGCTTTTCCCCAAGGTTTCTGTTTTCAGCCTCAAGTTCTTCATTCCGTTTCCGCAGGGCTGCGGCTTCTTCCCTGGCAAGGTTACAGTCCCTTTTTGCCGTATCGAGAATCTCGATAGTTCTGGCCACCTTGGCTTCAAGAATTTTAAACTGCTCGAAGCTGTCCATCAACTAGGCTCCCAGCGCCGTTTTGGCTTTGGCAACTACCGCCTGGAATGCGGGAAGATCATCTTTGGCCATTAGCGCCAGGGCCTTCCTGTTGATCGTGATCCCGGCTTTGTTGAGACCGTCGATAAACCGTGAATACGAGAGGCCTTCCTGCCTGCAGACCGCATTGATCCTCACAATCCAGAGCCTGCGGAAGTCCCCCTTCCGGTCTTTCCGGTGGGCGTATGCGTAGGAAAGGCCCTTGACTACCGCGTCCTTGGCAGTTTTGTAGTTACTCTTTCTGCGGCCCCAGTACCCCCTGGCCAGTTTAAGAATTTTTTTCCGGTGGTCTTTCCGTTTAGACCCGTCTACCGCTCTTGACATCGTAATACTCCTGTAATTTTACCTGTAAAGGCAAGTTTACCCGTAGGGTAAAAGGCGTTTCTTGATTTGAGACACATTATCGCCGGATAAAATACCTGCATGGCGGAGATTCCGCTTCCGTTTGGAGGACTTTTTGGTCAAAATGTGGCGGAGATTCTGTTTCTTGTACTTTACCTTTCCGCTGCCGGTAAAGGAATAGCGTTTTGCGGCGCTTTTCTTTGTCTTCATTTTCGGCATACAATTACCTCGATAATGGTATCAGGTTCCGGCAGACCCGGAGCCTTTTTTTCCTTTGGGGCTTAAAATCATGGACATAAACTTGCCCTCCATGATCGGAGGTTTATCCATGACATATTCCCCTTCAATCCGGGCCAGAACATCTTTAAGGACATCCAGACCCAGTTCCGTATGGGCAAGTTCCCGGCCCCTGAAGCGAACCGTTACCTTGACCTTGTTTCCCTCATTCAAAAATTCCTTGACATGCTTGGACTTAAAGTCCAGATCATGCTCATCGATCTTCGGCTGCATCCGTATTTCTTTCAGCTTGAGCAGCTTCTGTTTTTTCTTGGAATCCCTGACTTTTTTTTCATTTTCGAATTTGAACTTACCGTAATCCAGAATCTTGACCACCGGCGGAACTGCCTGAGGCGCTACTTCCACCAAATCCAGACCCTGTTCCCGTGCAATTTCGAGGGCTTCCAGGGCCGGCATGATACCCTGCCTTTCCCCCTCATCCCTGATGAGACGAACCTCCCGCACCCGAATCTGTTCGTTAATCCGTAAATCCTTATCCGCCAAC
>JAITLC010000098.1 GCA_031278095.1 Treponema sp. | reverse complement strand
AATTGATAGCCTTTGCCTCATCCTGCTGGGTTACCACCGCGGAAATGTTAAGCTCCGAAGAACCCTGGGCGATTGCTACCACATTAACACCGTTCCGGCCCAACGCGTGGAAAACCTTGCCCGAAATACCGGAACTCCGTTTCATTCGGGAACCCACCACCGCAACGATGGAAAGCCCCCCCTCAATGACCGGCGGATCTATGGAACCCACTGCTATCTCCCTGCTGAATTCCTCGTTGATTGAATCTTTGGCCGCAGGCGCGTCCTTGGGGATGATGGCGAAGCATATCGAATACTCGCTGGAACTCTGGGTAATAAGGATGATGTTGATACCGCGCCGCGCCAGGGCGCCGAAAAGCCGGGAGGAGAAGCCTGCAACTCCCACCATGCCGGATCCCTGAACCCGTACCAGGGCCACGTCCTGCATGGAACTGATACCCCGGATCGCATAGTCTCCCTGGACGGCATCCCGGCGTATCCAGGTACTGGGCCCCGAAACGTTGAAGGTATTCCGTATCCGGATCGGTATGCCCTTCTCCAGGGCCGGCTTGATCGTAGGAGTAAAAAGCACCTTGGCGCCAAAATGGGACAGTTCCATGGCCTCCACATAGGAGATCTCTTCGATGGTAAAGGCATTTTTTACCAGCCGGGGATCTGCGGTAAGAATTCCGTCAACATCCGTCCAGATTTCCACGAACTCAACCGCCAGGGCCGCGCCGAAGATTGCGGCGCTGAGATCCGAGCCTCCCCGGCCCAGGGTGGTAGTGACGCCGCCTTCGGTGGAACCGATAAAGCCGGTAACAACCTTGATCCGCCCGCCCCTGCCGCTTTTCAGGCGGCTTCGGATATTGGAAAAACTTATCTCCCGAAGACAACGGGCGTTTCCAAAATTACTGTCCGTTCTCAAAAGGTTCCGCGAATCTACAAAATCGGCGTCTATACCTTCCGCAAGGAAGATTCGGGTTATAAGAGAAGCGGAAAGCCTCTCCCCAAAACTCATTATCGAATCGAGAATCCGCTTTGAAAGTTCACCCAGAAGGGCTATCCCGTCAAGATACCGGGTAAGTTCCCCGAAAAGCTTATCCAGATCCGCAAGGGCGGCTTCCATATCAGAACCCTTGAGAAAAGCCGCCGCCATATTGGCATGACGCTCCCTCAGTTCCCTCACCCTGAGGCCGTAGGAAACATCCCCTCCTTCGGCCAGACAGGCCTGGCTTATAAGGCTGTCGGTAACACCGGACAGGGCGGAAACTACCACTACCCCGTCCTTCTCCCGGTGTTCCGGATCATTGAGAATTGAAATTATGTTCCGTACCGCCTCAGGACTACCAACCGAGGTTCCGCCGAATTTCAAAATGAGCATTCATTTCCCCCACTAGCCAGCGTCTGTCCACAAAACCGGTTCATGGTACTATAATTCATTTTGTTTTTATAGTAGGGTGATCCAGTTTCAAAATCCGGTTAGTTTTGAAACCGGCTTGGGGAAAACGGTCTAAAGCCCGCTTTTCCATCTAAAAGGCTGCTGTTTCAAAACCTTTTGAAACAGCCTCAGGTGGTATTATTAAACGCTATTATTTTGACTGGGCCGCCAGCGCCATACCGCATAAAAATACAGGAGAAGTCCCGTTCGCCAATCCTTCTTCCATTCACCGGGAG
Source organism: Treponema sp. (assembly GCA_031278095.1). Classification (GTDB taxonomy): domain Bacteria; phylum Spirochaetota; class Spirochaetia; order Treponematales; family Breznakiellaceae; genus JAIRNJ01. The sequence continues at coordinate 23,792 of JAITLC010000098.1, read as the reverse complement.
GGCAAGGCTGCCCGTGAAGCTTTGGAAGAGGCCCGTGAACGCTGCGCAAAGGTACTGGGAGTAACGGCAAAAACTCTCTATTTTACCTCCGGAGGAACCGAATCCAACGCAATTATCCTCTTTTCAATGCTGCTCCGGCCTGGAAAGGGGAGCATTTTCTATTCCGCAGTGGAGCATCCTGCGGTACGGGAAAACTGTCTGGTTCTGGAACAGATGGGAAAGCAGGTCTGGTCAATTCCGGTGGAAAAAGACGGCAGAATAGGCAGAGAAAGCCTTGAAAAGGCCATTGAAAAACATGGTTTCCCCAGGATGGCTGCAATTATGGCGGTAAATAATGAAACCGGCGCCATAATGGATCTGAAAAGCCTCGGGGAAACGCTGCGGAAAAGCGATGGCCCGCGCGTTCACTTTCATGCGGATCTGGTTCAGGCTGTAGGGAAGATACCTCTGAACCTCGAAAGCTGGGATCTTGATTCGGCAGCGTTCAGCGCCCACAAACTGGGCGGGCCCCGCGGTATAGGGCTTCTCTATCTTAAAAAGCCGCTGAATGTTCTCGTTTTGGGCGGGGGACAGGAAGGAGGAATACGGCCCGGAACGGAAAACACTGTAGGCGCCCTGGAATTTGCCGCCGCGCTTGAGGCTCATGCGGAAGCGCAGGCTCAAAAGACTGCCGCCGCGGCGGCGGAAAAACGCTTTATGAAGCTTATCTCGGCTCTCAGATCAATCGAGCGTTGTACCCTTATTCCCGAAGACAGGTTCCCCCTGGATTCCCGTTTCGCACCCTGGATACTGCAGACAGCTTTCAGGGACATTCCCGGAGAGGTGATGGCCCGGGCTCTGGACGATCTCGGTTTTGCGGTTTCCACCGGTTCGGCCTGTTCGGCGGCCTCACCTGAACGGCCGGTGTTGGCCGCCATGGGCCTTGATTCCAAACTTCGGCTGGAAGGCATCCGCATATCCCAGGGCTGGTCTACCACGGATGAGGAGATTGAAGCCCTTATAGCCGCAATTCATGAAGTGCTTAAATATCTATGATAGTCAACGAGGCAACCTACCTCCTAAAACCCGGAGAATTGACTCTGAAAGGCGGAAACCGGGAAGGATTTGAACAGATACTGAGAAGAAACCTCATACTTCTTCTTTCCTCGGCCCTTGGAAAGAAGAATTTCAGGGTTGAAAACACCAACGGCAGGTACTATGTATTCTGCGGCGAAGAAAATGCCGAAATTATGGAAAAGATCCTGGACAGATTCTTTGGCATTGCAGGCTGGGCAAAGGCCAGAAAAACCGGAAAAATACCTGAAGAAGTGATGGCGGCCTGTGCGGCGGAAGGCAGGGAACTATCCCTGCGGGGAATACGATCCTTCAAGATCGAGGCGCGGAGAACGGACAAGAGCTTCCCCTTGAGTTCCTATGAGATCTGCTGCCGGGCAGGAGACACGGTACGGGAAGCCGCGCCGGAACTGGAGGTCAGGGTAAAAAACCCTGAAGCGGTCATCGGCGTGGAGATTCGGGAGAAGGCATTTATCTACGGAGACGCCCGCCGGGGGCTGGGCGGTCTGCCCGTGGGGACTGCCGGCAGGGGTCTCCTGCTTCTCTCCGGGGGCATCGATTCTCCTGTTGCCGGCTGGATGATGGCAGGCCGCGGCATGGGTATCGACGCGGTCTATTTCCACGCGTATCCCTACACCTCGGAAGAGACCCGTCAAAAAGTTATTAAACTTGCCGAAATCGTGGGATCGTATACGCTGGGGATACGGCTGCATTGCATCGGTTTTACAAGAGTACAGGTCAGGATAAAGGAAGGGGCTCCTCCGGCCTGGAGCACCGTGATGTTCCGCATGGCCATGATGGAGTGCGCCGAACGGATTGCCCGGAAAAACCGCTGCCGCTGCCTTATCACCGGGGAGAGCCTCTCACAAGTGGCAAGCCAAACCATAGAAAACCTTGCCTGCACCCAGAGCAGGCTGAAACTGCCGGTTCTCCGTCCTCTCATCGGCATGAACAAAGACAGGATCATACGCATGGCGGAGAACATCAATACCTATGAAACCTCGATTCTCCCCTATGCGGACTGTTGCAGTATCTTCAGTCCGCCCCACCCCATACTGCGGGGAAACACGGACGAGGCAAACCATCTCTACGAGGGTCTTCAACTGGAAGATCTGCTGGATGAGGCGCTGAGAGAAGACAAAATCGAAAAATGCGGCGCTTTGTTAGGGAAACGCTGATTAAATAACGCCAATCAGCGTTTCCCTGTGTATTTACCCATTAGACTTGTTCGATAAGCAACCGGATTATTGAACAAGTCCGCTATTACCTGTTCCTAAACCGTGGCGGCTTCTTCTTTTGTTTTAACGAAAGCAGCCATGCGGAAGTCATCACCCCTGATGTGATTGAGCAGCCATGCGCCGACAGTATCGGTAACCTCCCCTACCAGTTCCCTGTTAGGCCCTTCGTCCCGCAGCCGTTGGGTCAGGATTCCCACGGTATTCTTGAACTCATCATGAATACGCTTGTGAACATAATAATCCGGATAATCGTACTTGGTTTGAAGTTTTTCCTCATCCCCAAAATGCATGATCGTATAGCCTGTAAGGAAATCCAGCGTTTTGAAGATCTCCTCTTCACCTTTCCCCGCGGAGGAAGCTTCGATGAGATTATTCAGGGCGGAAATAAGCTGTTTATGCTGGTTGTCGATCTTTTGATGTCCGGTTTCAAGACTATTGTCCCATTGATATGCCATTTTCACTCCTCTTAGGGAACCGCCGATTAAATGACGCCAATCAGCGTTTCCCTATATATTTGCCTATTAGACTTGTTCAGGAACCCGGTTGGTTCTCTGCCAACATGCGGTTAGCTTGCAAGTCTCGTAAGAAACCCTACGGGTTTCAATGCTCCACATTTTGCTGTTTTTAGCTGTTCCCCGGGAGCCTGTTACACTTATGGATTTTTGTGGTACTTTGTACCAGAAAAATCCCGATTATCGGGCTCCTTACGCAGTTTGAAGGGTAAAAAATCGCCGTTAGGCGATTTTTAGGGTTCTATGCACGAAGCGTAACAAACTGCCGGTTATTCCAGAGGCGGAAAGTAACCTGTCCTGTCTCTGCCGGATCTCTCCATCAAATAGACTTCCGTTTCCACGGGAAGATACGCCCTGCCGAAATCGGAGGGAAGTCTGGATTGATACCCTATAATATATATTCCATTGGGTTTTGAGGCAATACTCTGAATCATCTCCCGAATACCTTCCGGTCTATAAAGAGGAAGAATTTGGCCTCCGGTTTCGGTACAGAGGTAACGCAGCTCCTCGGGCGCAGGCTTGTTTCCCAACAGTACGGTATCGAAGATGATCCCGTTATTGGAAAGATAGGCGGCCAGTTCCGAAAGACTGTACTGTTCAAATGCCGACTCTCCCATCTCTCCCGAACTGATGAAGACAACGGCCCGTTTCTTTGCCCCGCTTAAAAGCCCTGTGGCGGCCAGCCGCAGGCCCATATCAAAACGCCAGCGGGGATCATAGGAGGCCCCATTCCCCCTGACGGCATTTCTGAGGGGATCGGCCCGTTCCTGAACCGGCTGGATTCCCGCCGAAATCAGGGAAACGATGCGGCTCCCGTCTGAAAGCCCTCCCTGAATATCATTCACCGCGCTTACAAGATCATTCCGAAAAGGCAGCATGGCGGAGGAACGCTCAAGCAGAATTGAAATATCCGCATCGGAAAGACGATCCGGCGGGGTGTAGAAGGTCTGGGCCGGAACGGCAACTCCCTCTTCACTGAGAAGGAAATTGACCGCATCAAGCCCTACGATGGGACGACGGAGCCTGTCCTGAACCTGAATTTCCACCGTTACCCGGGGGAAATTTTCGGCAGAGACACGCTGAATCTGGACAAAGAGCCCGGAGGCCATATCATCCATACGGGTAAGAATCGACACTTCCCCGCCCTGGAAATTTGTTGCCAGAATATTGCCGTTTCCGTCCATGTCCGCCCCGGTAATCCGGGCGCCCTCTCCGCCGACCATGCCGAGAACCCTCATCAAGGCGGAATCGGTATCAATAAGGAGGATCCGGTTTGCGTCTACCGCCAGCAGACGTCCATCGGAAAGGAAACGGAGGCTTTCGGGCCCCAAAAGTCCTTCCACATCAAGATTCCCTTCGTAGGATCCGTTGCTGTCAAAAATGTATATCCGTCTGGCAGCCTGGTCGGCCACATAGATCCTGCCCTCTTTGCAGGCGATCCCCGTGGGAGAACGGAAACCGCTGAAAAACGGAGTCTTGCCGCTTATGTTGAGGATGAAGAGGCCCTCGGGATCGAACTTGGATACACGCATATTGCCATAATCCACCACCCATAGGTAGCCTTCATCATCCACAGCCAGGTTCTGCGGTCCCAGAAGATTACCCTCTCCCCGGCCCCTGGAACCGATGTACGCCTGCCATTCACCCCGCTGGTTGAGCACGCTGATCCTGCATCCACGGAGTTCGGAAAGGTAGAATCTCCCTCCCTGATCCCTTACAAGGTCGTAGGGCCGGTCAAAACCATTGAGGGGGCCGCGCAACCGGGCGTGGACAATGCCGTTCACATCGATCCTGACAACTTCGTTGGAGCCGTAGGCCACCACCCATACGGAACCATCTTCCAGGGGCAGTACGGCACTGGGCTGCCCGAAAAGAGTGTTTCCTCCATAGGTTCCCGGATAGCGGCCCGATTCCACATAGGGAATGTCGTCATCGGCCACGGGAAGGAGGTTTCGGCTGTTGCTTATCGTTTCTATGCGGCCGCCCAGAAGCAGGGCTTCAGGGGAAAAACGATCAAAAATTCTGGCCGCAGCCTGCCACTGTCTCAGCGCGGCCCCATCCATACCGGAACGGTAGTAGGCCCGGCCCAGCCAGTCCAGTATCCGGGGTTCCCCTGGACGATAGGAAAGGGCTCTTTCAAAGGACAGTATGGCTTCATTAAAGGCATAACGGTTATAGGCAAGAACTCCCAGCCGGAATTCATCCGCCGCACGAAGGGCGTCCATATCCGTCGAAGCACTTTCAGCTTCCTGTGCATGGAGTAAGGGCAGAAGGGCAAAGAGGAGGCAGATAAATGCCCCTTTAGGGAGCTTCATCCTCCACCTCCGGTAAGAATCTTCATGTGTTCCCGAATCTCCGGTTCGGCAGGAGCCAATTCCAGGGCCCGGCGTATCCAGGTACGGGCTTCCAGGAGTTCTCCGTTCTTGAAGTAGGCCCAGCCCAGAGAATCGAGGTAGGCAGGGCTCTGGGGTTTGCGGTCTACCGCCTTCTTGCAGAAACGGAGCCCCCGCAAAAGGTCAATCTCACGATCTGCAAGGATATAGCCAAGACCGTTCATTGCGGTTGTATTATTTTCATCAATATCAAGGGCTTTTTCGTAGAGATCTACGGCGCTTTTATAGTTCTTCTGAGCCCAAGAGGCATAGGCCAGGGTATTGTAGAGCTGGGGAGATTCAAAGCCGGAATTCTGCAGCCGTTTCAGTTCAAATTCGGCCATCTTGGAACGTTTCGTGATCACGTAGATGTAGGCCAGTGTCATACGGCACTGGTAGACCCGCAGCACATCCTGCCCCCCGGTAACAACCTGTTCCAGATAGAGCAGGGCATCGTCGTAGCGGGCGAGTTTGGTAAAACAGAGCCCCAGATAGTAAGCCAATTCGATATTTTCTTCCGGGCTGAATTTGCCGGCGCCTATCGACATAAATTCCTGAAGCGCCGGTTCCCAGCGCCTCATGTTGAAAAGCCGGATACCATTCTGAAGGGAACTGTTCCCCCCGGGAGCCTGCTTACCTCCCGGTTCTTTCCCGGCCATATCAACAGCCCTTCCCTGCGGAAACGGCGAAAGTCGTAACCGGATGGAGGTATACAGGGCTGAGGGAAACCAGATTACGGAAAACCGCATCCGAATCGGAACCCGGCTCCGGTTCGGCGCCAATCTCGCCCAAAACGACAAAACAGAATTGATCTCCTGCAGGAGCGGTGAATTTCTGCACAGTATCATGATAGATCCGTTTTGAAAGAAAGGTAATTTCCATACCCCCCGGCCCCTCCGGATTGTTGGGAATATTCACATTGAGAAAGGTGTCGGGGAGAATTTCCCGCCGCAGGACATCGAGGTTTTCCGCAGCCCAGGAAGCCGCCATGTCAAAATGCATGTCTCCATTCCGGAAAAGGGAGAGGGCAATGGAGGGGATACCGTAAAGCCCCCCCTGACGGGCCGCTGCGGCAGTTCCGGAAAAGACAAGATCCGTCCCCAGATTGGCGCCCCGGTTGATCCCCGAAACAAGGAGATCCGGTTTTACCGGCAAGGCGTCCAATACTGCAAGCATTACACAATCCGCCGGATTCCCCGAACACGACCAGGTATCCTCACCCAGACTTTTAAGCTGCAGGGGCTTGTGTATATAGGATATGGAATGGGAAACCCCGGAACGATCTCCATCGGGGGCGAGGATCAGTATCCGGTCTCTCTCCTTTTTTCTGAGGGCATCGGCAAACAGCCTGAGTCCGGGGCTGTCAATTCCGTCATCGTTGGTCAAAAGGATATTCATGCATAAGCCGCCTCCTGGCGGCGTATATAACCAATTTCCGGCCCGCTACGCCTTGCGGCGGCCTGAAGGGAAACATAACCTTTATGCTGCGGGCAGCAGGCGGCAGCCGGTAGAAAATTTAACCTCGTAGATCACCGGATGGAAACCGAAGATCCTCTCATAATCTTCAAGCCGTTTTTTGTATTCCCCCACAGCGCTTTCTTTGATGATCGTATAGGTACAACCTCCAAAGCCCTGACCCGTCATCCGGGAACCGAGAACCCCGTCAATCTCCTGGGCCCGCTTAACCAGCCAGTCGATCTCGGGACAGGAAACCTCGTAGAGATCCCGAAGACTCTCGTGGGAATGAAAAATAATCCGTGAAAGGGCGGCAAGATCGGCGCTTTTCAGAGCTTCCTCCGCATCGAGAACCCGGCGTATCTCCTGGACAATGTGCATGCTCCTGCGGCGGATCTCTTCGGGCAAGTTGCCCATCGATTCCACAAGGTCGGCGCTGGCATAGGAACGGAAACTGGCCCCTTCCTTCTTTTTTGAGATGATCTCAAGACCTTTTTTTATATCCTCTATCCGCTGTGCCAGCTCTTCCTCCACACCCATCCGGGGAACACGGGAATCCATGATAAGGATCTTGTATTTTGAAAGAGGAGATTTGAATTTCCGCAGTTTCCGGCTTGCCTCATCTACGATGAGAAACTGATCCTTCCTTGCCGAAAAGGACACCATGTAGTCTACAGGCCCTACTTCCCTGCCGAAAAAAAACTCCCTGGAAGCGATGAGCCGGGTCAGGAGATCCCGTTCCGGAATGGCCGCCTTGAGAAAGCCTCTCAGGGCCATGGCGGCGGCTACTTCGATGGCGCTGGAAGAAGCCAACCCCACTTGCTGGGGAACATCCCCCGCTACGGTAAAGTTAAGCCCTTTCAGCGGATAACCCAGTTCCGCAAAGAGGTGAATCGCAACCTTGATATAATTGGCCCAGCGGTCTTCCCGCTTGTATTTAAGATTTACCAGGGTAGTACGCTTACGTTCCCCCAGATCTGCGGCAAAAAAACGGATCGAATTGTCCCTGCGCAGACTCACCGCTACCCGGACATGACGGTCAATGGCGGCGGAAAGAAATAGACCTGCCCTGGGTTCACCATGCTCACCCAGAAAATGAATCCTTCCGGGTGCTTCGGCAATGAAAAGAGGTTCGACTCGGTCTTCGTCTAACTCGTATTCCTTACGGTGGATAGGACCGATATCCAGCATCTAGCAACCTCTCTTAATCTATGAATGATACGCCAATCTTACCTTAAATCTTCATTTTGTTCAAGAAAAAATGGTATACAAATGTGAAGTATTTGGGCATTTTATTAAAAAAATTTATAAATTTGCGGTAAGTTTTTCAATTTTGGAACAAAAATTACTGGTAAAATCCTCGATGTTCCGTATCTCTCCCTTGCTGATCCTGAAACCTATTGCCCCCGTATGCCCTCCCCCATTGCGTATACCGAATTCCCGAAGTATTTCCCGGAGATCCAGAGACGTGAAACGGCAGCTTCTCCGCAGGCGGAACTGAACAAGATCCGAGATATGCGGATCGTCATAGTAACCCACAAGGCCTAGTTTTCCGCAATCCTCAGCCAGTTTATCCGCCGCGAACTTTGCCACATTGACAAGCACTTCATTGCCGTAATGCTTAAAAAGTTTTTCCGATTCACTTTCCCCGATACTGATACTCTCAATTGAGGGAAGGGTCTTTAGATGCTTCTTCATATCGTTAAAACAGCAGGTTTCCTGCTCGGAAAGACTCTGGATGACCCTGAAAATATCCTCCATGGAACTCATATTCCGGCTGCCTTTGATTGTTTTTTGACTAAGAAGATGGTGGAATATCTCGCTGAAAACACCGTAATACCAGCGTTCCCTGTTGGTTTTAAGATAGCGGCCCATCTGGGAATCCCCCACGATACCGGTAAGGATTGCCAGGGCTATGTTCCGGGTAAAAAAATCACCCTTCTCGACTCTGCCGGCGCCGCCAAGCCGGATGGCCATCTTGAGACTCAGATAGCCTATGAGTTCGCAGGTACTGGAAGCCTGGGATACGAGACAATAACCGGGATCTCCCGAATACCAGGAATCCGCTTCCAGATGGTGATCCAGTTCTATCTTCCGTATGCCGGGATCCTGAAGGAGTTCATCGATCTGCTTATCCTTCAGGATCATACCGGGTTTGGGGGTATCGAGTATTATCACCGCGGAAAAATCCGTTCCGAGGGGAGTGCTTGTGTCCTGCACAAGATTGATATCGTTGTAGCGGCAAATTGCCAGAAGGTAACTGAGCTGTTCAATTACCGGGCAGGGCAGATAAATCGTTACATACTTCTGAAATTTGCTGAGCAGGAGCGCAACGGCCACTAAGGAAGCCAGGCAGTCCGCATCAGGATCCTTATGACCGAGAAGGAGAAAGGAGGTACTCCTGGTAATCTCGTTAATGATATTAGCGGTGATCCGGTTTTTCTCTGCAATTGTCCTGATTTCCGCCTTGATTGCCATTTTTCCTTCCTCTATATGAATATAATACTACAATTTGCAAGCAAAAACAATTCTATCCGGCCGGCAGGAAATTCCGGATTTTTTTAATGAAGAACCCGGGTCCGCAAATGAAGATACCTCAGGCATCTTCATTACAAGAGGAAATTTATACCGGCGGGGGTCCATACCCCGATTCGAAGATTGGTTTACAACTTTTTCAAGTGGTACTGATTTTAACCGGGGCAAGCCCGGGGTATGGGCCCCCGCCTTTCAATCAGAGTCTGTCCGTAAAGTAACCGGGTTTTGAAACCGGCTCATCTGATAAAATTGGTCCACTCCCGCTTTACAGTCTGAGGCAGGGGGATTTCGGCCCTGGCTTTTGCAAGGGCTTTCATAAGCCATGCCATGTTACGCCCCATGGTTTTCATGATACACTGCCCTTCCAGATCCTGGGCAAATTCACCGGTATTGTTTCCGTGAATCACGGCCCAGTACACCGAGGGAACGATTATCGCCTGGGTGAGATTGAGATAATTGTTAAGCTGATGGAAGGTGTCTATACCCCCGGAACGACGCAGGGATGCTACGGTGGCAGCGGCTTTATACTTGAGATTGACGCCGGGGAAGAAAAGTCTGTCCAAAAAGGACTTGAAGCTGCCGGCTATGCTGCCGTAATACACGGGAGAGCCGATAATAAGCCCGTCGGCAGCGTTCACTTTGTCCCGGCTTTCGTTGACAAGATCCTTGTCGATAGCGCATGTACCAATCTGACGACACTTTCCGCAATCGATACAGCCCTGAATATTCAGCTTACCTACATTGATAAGCTCCGTTTCAATGCCTTCTGCAGCCAATTCTTCCGCCATGAGGCTGATGCCCTTGTGGACAACACCGTCCCCGTGGGGACTTCCGTTAAACGCAATAACTTTCATATTATTCTCCTTTTAATTTTCCTCAATATTTTAAAATAACACAATATCGGCTTGACATAACAGTGCTAGACCGCTAAGGTCTGCAAAGGAGACTATGATGCGGCAGACAGATAGCGTAAGAAGCAACAGAAAGGCTATTTTCAACCTTACCCTGACAGCGCTTTTTGCAGCCTTTACGGCGGCGGGAACCTTTATCTCCATTCCCCTGCCTTTTTCGCCGGTGCCTATCGTATTGCAGAACCTTTTTGCCATGCTTTCCGGGCTTGTATTGGGGCCGGTTCCCGGTTCCGGGGCAGTTGCCCTCTATCTTGTCGCCGGGGCAATCGGTCTTCCGGTTTTTGCAGGGGCAAGCGGCGGTCCCGTGCACCTTATAGGCCCTACCGGGGGTTTTCTCTTCGGCTATCTCCTTTCGGCTTTCACTGCGGGTCTCATTGCCGGAAAGCCCTGTACGGGTAAGAAGAGCCCTCTCTGGAGGCTCATACTTGCCTCGGCAGCCGGTATGCTGATCGTCTATGTGCCCGGAGTGATCCGGCTCAAGTTTGCCCTGGATTCAGACTGGGCCGGCGCCCTGGCTGCCGGTTTCTTTCCCTTTCTCATCGGAGACCTGATCAAGACGGTATCTGCGGTGATCATAGCGGCGAGACTGAGACCCCTCCTTGCGGAGCGTCTCGGCGAGACCGGGGAGATTTTCCGAAGCTCGAATGTCTGATACCGGGGCGGTTTTGACCGGAATTCCTCTTTTTTCCATAAAAAAACTCTCCATGAATTTCCCCTCGTCGGGAGACGGGATTGTTTTTCAGGTCCTGCGGGACATCAATCTGGAAATTTATGAGGGGGAATGCCTCCTAATTGCCGGTTCCAACGGTTCCGGGAAGACGGTTTTAATGAAAATCCTTGCCGGGCTACTGGATCCCTCAGACGGAGAAGTGCTTTTCCGGGGGAAAAGGCTTGGTGAAGCGGGAAGAGAACTCCGCCGCAGTGTAGGACTCGTGTTCCAGGATGCGGATTCCCAGATTCTTGGAGAGACGGTTGAAGAGGACGCCGCCTTTGGGCCGAAAAACCTGGGCTTTAGCCGGGAAGAAACGGCAGAAAAAACCGAAACAGCCCTGAGAATGCTTGGCCTCTGGGAGAAACGCCACGCCCAGCCGCGGCGTCTCTCCGGGGGGGAAAAGAGGCGTCTTGCGGCGGCCGGAATCCTCGCCATGGGCTGCGGCCTGATGATCCTCGATGAACCCTTTGCGAATCTCGATTGGCCGGGAGTGATGCAGGTTCTAAAGATACTTAAAACCCTTAAAGAGAGGGGGGAAACAGTAGTTTTGCTTACCCACGAACTTGAAAAGGCGCTGGCCTTTGCCGACAGGCTGATCATACTCCACGCAGGGGAATTGCGGGCCGAAGGAAAACCGGAAGCGGTGCTGGAAAGACTGGAAAGCGCCTGGGGAGTGCGCGATCCCCGCCAGAACTATACCGGCGTGGAGGACTGCACATGGCTTCCCCTGTGAAAAACCAAAGTAGAAACTGCCTTCCCCCTCTCCCATATTCATACAGGCCCGGCAGCGGTTTCCTCTACAATATTCCCGCCTCACTGAAACTGCTTTTTCTGCTTCTTTTATCGTTTTTTGCCTATACATCCATACCAGGCCTTATTATCACGAGCCTTCTTGTTTCGGCCGGGGCTCTGAGCGTCCGCATCAAACCATGGGAACTGCTCCGGGGTTCGAGGCCTCTTCTCGTACTGGTATTCTTCATTCTGCTTTTCCGCAGTATCGACATGGACGAATGGGCTTTTGACAGGGAAGGTTTTTTTGGCGGAAGCCGGGAAGCCCTGGCCGTCATTATCGCGTACGCGGCAGGGGCTCTGCTCTTCTTTACCACAACCCAGGCCCGGATACGGGATTCTCTGGGAGGGGGGAAGATCAGTCTTGCCGTTTCGCTGATGCTGGGCTTTATTCCCCGGTTTTTTGAAATCTGGGAAAATACCAGTCTTGCCTGCGAAGCCCGTGGAGCCAAAAAGGGCCCGGGCCGGATTCTCCTGCTTGTACCGCTGGTAACGGAACGAATGCTGGAAAAGGCCGCCGAAACCGCAGAGGCGCTGGAAATCAGGGGCTTGAGGATTTAAGAATGGAAAATGTCAAGTCTTGATTTTGCGGTTTTCCGCTATGGCTTCTTTTACCGCCTCGCCGGCAACTCGCTCACAGGAGGACAAGCCGGTGGTCCTCAATGTCCGGCCGGACTTTCCGACACTGTCGGAATATACCATTGACGAGCTTATCGCCAACACGGTGAATGACCGGGTTTTTCCGTGGCGGACCGGCGGCGGCTGAACACAATCCGGGGCGGAACTGGATTTCCGGATGTCCGGCGAGGTGGACGATGATAACGACCTGACCCCGGGCCGCATGGCGGGGACGCAGGTTATCATTTCCGGTGCGGTTTCCCGGATAGGCAATCTATACCGCCTGCAGGTCCGGCAGGGGTATCGTCTTCTACGACAAGTTCAGTATTAGTGTCGGTTCACAAAGCCGGTTACTTTGCGGACAGCTATATAGAGCCTTTTTCAAAACTATCCTGACGATAATAGGCATGAAACGAAATTTCCTACTTACAAAAAGAAGGCAAATCGTATAAAGTGGCATTTATGCTTGTTTCGTTCGGAAAAAAATTCTTTTTGGCCGTCTCTTTTTTCCTGGCGGCCGCTATTCCCCTTTTTGCCAGGGATGTAGAGGTGATCATTGAAGACGGGGATATCGGGCTGCCTCTTGAGGGGGCGGTTATCCGTTCCTGGGATGCCAAAACCTACGATTGCGACGAGGCGGGCAGGGCTTTTATTTCCGTTCCCGATGACAGGCCTGTGGTGATTCAGGCCGCCTATCCCGGCTATGATAACGGGCGTTTTATTATTGCCGCGGAAGGCGGCTCTTTTACTTTTTCTCTCTACCTTTCCGGAGGGATTCTTGAAAGCGCAGAACTAGTGATCGAAGCGAGCCGGCCGGGAACCAGCGAAACCAAGACGGGCCGCAGTGTTGCTGTCAACGAAGAACAGATAGCCCGGACTGCGGAAATAGGCATCATCGAAGATGTGATGAGTACCATCAAACTTCTTCCCGGCGTGGGTTATGCGGGTTTCTTCAATGCCCAGCCGAGTATCCGCGGCGGCGCTCCGGGGGATCTCATGGCAAGCCTTGACGGTTTCTATGTGGAGAATCCCTACCACTGGGGGGGCGGTTTTTCGATATTTGATCCCAGAATGGTTCAGAGCGCTCAGCTTTCCCACGGGGTTTTTTCCGCCCGTTACGGGTACTCAATTTCGGGGCTTCTGGAGATTACGTCAAAGCAGCCCTCCCCCACCGAGGTGGAACTTGAGATGGCGATCTCGACCAGCGCTGCAGACCTTGCACTCTCCCTGCCCATCCTGGGTAACGGAGGACTGCGGGTCATGGGGAGGGTAACGTACTACGATCCTGTTGTCAATTTTTTTAAATTGATGATACCGCTGAACCCGGAACTTGAAGTGATAAAATATATACGAACGGCGCCTTATATCCGCAGCATTACGCTGAACGGAAATTACCGTTTTACCGAAAGATTCCAGGTCGGGATGACCGGTTTTTTCGGAACGGACGGAATCGGCGTCTTCTATGAAAATACAAGCGAACAGGACGGCAGCGAAGGGATTCTCAGGAGCGAAACAGATCTCAATTTTGATTATCTTAACACGCAGGGCTTTTTTGCGGGCAATCTGACTTTCAATCCCCTGCGTTCCATGGTGCTGAAGACCACGCTGGGCGGGGGATTCTACCGGATGGATATTGAAGGCTGGATTAGAAACGATATTAATGCAAAGTATTCCGATTATTTTAAGACCAATTTTCCACTGCTTACCGGAGGGAAAGAAAGCTGGAGCCTTGAAGACAGGGATATGTACGCAAAGAGGAACAGCAATACTACCAATGCCCAAGGCAGGGCCGATTTTGACTGGGATCCGGGAAAGGGATTTATCTTTGCGCTGGGGGCGCAGGAACTCTACACATATTATTCTTCGTATGAGGAAATGTATGCATGGGCAGACAGTGTTTCCAAAAACAGCGTATATCCTTATCCGGTAAACTCATATCAGGAATTTGTCACCGAATTCGGGAATCACAGGCTCAACACTTCGGCGTACAGCCTTGCCGAGTATTCCAGTCCTCTGAACCGTTTTGCCGCCGAACTGGGGCTCAGGCTGGATCATCTCTACTTTGCGGGGAAAGGTTTTACCATACAAACCTACCCCGTTCTTAATCCCAGGCTTAATATTGATTTTAATGTTTTCAGGAACAGGGGTATCATAGATTCTCTCTCCCTGAGCGCGGGCACAGGGCTTTTTTCTTCTGAAAGTGATTCGATTAATTCAATTGACGGCAGTATCCCTATCGGAGACTATGAACTGAAGCCGGCGCGTTCCATTACAAGTGTTGTCGGAACCAAAATAGATTTCCTAACGAATTTCAGTTTTAATATCGAAGGCTACTACAAACATGTATATGACAGGACTTATCAATCCGTGCATTACCGCTATGGGGGAGGGCAGGTACAATATCAATACAAATTTGACGGTGTAGGCAGCATCTGGGGTTTTGATCTTCAACTGCAGAAAATGGAGGGCCGTTATCTGGACGGCTGGATCTCCTATTCCTTCAATCATGCGCGTTACCGGAACCCAAACCAGATCACAGGCGACAGTGATATTGCTTTTACTACCGAAGCGGGAAACGAATGGTTCTTCCCGGATTTCCACCGTTACAACTACCTCAACCTTGTTGCAAACATCAAGCCCCAAAAACAGTTGAACATATATCTTCGCCTTGGTTTTGCCAGCGGCGTTCCCCTTAACGAGGTGGGAAACATCCGCAGCACCCCTGTAATGGTTCTGGATAAAGACGGGAAATTTACAGGTCAGTATATTGAGACCTGGACGAGAGATTCTCATTATTCCGAGACCAACAGGACTACTTTCTCCTTCCCCATGGATCTGAAATTTTCGATTTTCCGGTTCAACAAACAGGGTAAGGCGCATCTTGAAATGTACTTTGCCATAGAGAATGTGCTGGGGCTGGTACTGCCTGCCAGAGGAAACACAAGTTTTAATTCCTACACCGGAGAGGAGAATACAGGCGACTACCTTTCGGCAGTGTATGAGATGCCCATACCGATACCTTCTTTCGGATTCAAGTGGAGTTATTGATGAACAAAACCTGTATAAAAAAAATATATGCCGTAAAAAAACTCCTCCTGTTTTCGCTTTTTGCTTTCCTCGCAGTTCTTCTGTCGGCATGTATCACCGCGGCGGAAAAGGCAGGGCAGATAACGGAAGGCAGTTTTTTTGAAGAAAAGACGCTGAGGCGCTGGCAGGGAAGCTTCCAGATGGAAGCCATTGGAGGCGCCAGAGGAGGAATTGAAGTTCTTGAAAAACAGGACAGGAAAGGAACGCTCTTTCTTATCCTTATCCTTGATAATTTTCCCTGGATGGAGATCAGGTGCAGCGCTCCTCTTGAAAACGGTAGTTTCTATCCTGTACGGCTTCATTATCTGGGGGGAAGCAACAGCGGCTGGAATGAATATGAACTGGAACTTTCGGGCGCCGCATATTTTACGCCTTCTCCGCCATCCCTCCGTTTCCTCTCTCCGCCGGAAACGGTGCAGATCTCGGGAGGTAAGATACGGCTCAGGGACAGTACCTTTACCGGTACGGAAGCCTTGACACGGCTGCGGAACCGGCGTGAACGAATCATTGCCCTTGCCGAATGGATGCGCGGCTACTCGCAGAACAGAATGTTCAGGACTGAGGAATACTTTAACGCCTATTGGCAGCCCATACTTCTCCCGGAAACAGTTTCGAAAAAGAAACGTCCTGTAAAGTGGGAAAAAGAAGGCGCCGAATGGATCCGCGGCGAAGGAATTAACTGGAACAAGACCTATACGTCCTTTCTTTTACAGACGGCGGAAAATCCCCGTAATTCAGAACTCGAAACCTTACGGAATTCGGGAGCAATGCTGCGGGACTGGGAAGAAGCCGTTCAGTGGATCTATACAGAATATGCCTGGGAAAAAATCGGAGAGGATCTTTCCCGGGAAGAAATAAGTTTGAAGCAAAAGAGGTAATCGTGGAAGCTCAAAATATGTCGTTATCCCTTATGGAACTTTTCAGAATGGGAGGTGTCTTTATGTGGCCGCTTCTCTTTTTTTCAATTGCCACTATTGCAATTTCCCTGGAAAGATTCATTTATATTCTTTCTCATAATCTTAAAATGGATGATCTGAAAAGAAAAGTGGAATCCTGCATACCGGACAATAAAATCGGGGAAGCAAAGGAGTACCTTTCTTCCCTTACCAAGAAGCGCATAGGGGCGTCTATACTCCTCACACTGGTAAACCACTCCAATCTTTCCGAGCACCAGATGGAACGGGCGGCAGAGACAGAAGCCTCAGGCCGCATCAATTCTCTGGAAAGCGGTTTTAACTTCCTCATCGCCCTGGGTTCCCTTTCCCCCCTGACAGGATTTCTGGGTACCGTTTCGGGGATGATAGGCGCCTTCAGATCCATTGCGGAGGCAACCGAAGTTAACGCGCAGATCGTGGCAAACGGCATCTATGAAGCCCTCATAACCACCGTTTTCGGTCTTATCATCGCCATCATCGCCATGGTTGCCCATTCACTCCTGAGCCATCTGGTAGACCGTTTTGCGGCGGATACGGAACAGGCCTGCTCGGAACTGATCACGGAATTTGCGCTCCGGGCCGAAAGGGCTGCAAAGAAAGCTTCTGAAACGCCGGCAGTACAAGATGAAGCTTAGAAAAAAAAGAGGCAATCCCTTCGGGGACTCCACCGCATCAAGCGACATAGCGTTTCTGCTCATCATTTACTTTATTGTGATTGCAGGTTTCAATGTCAACAAGGGTTTCCTTATGAATCTGCCTGCAAAAGATTCCACCCGGCTGATACAGAAAGACGACCTTTTGCGTTTTGAACTTGACGGAAACGGACAGATTATTTACAGAAACGAAATCCGGGATTTTAGTTTTGCCGAACAGGAGATCGGCGCGGCGGTGGCAAACAACCCCAATCTGGCGGTAATGCTCAGCATAGATCCTGCCGCTCCCTGGCAGAACGTTGTTTCCTTTGTAGAAACAGCCCAGAAATGCAAAATAGATTCATTTTCTTTTTCGATGAAAAAGAGCGGGGAGGGACGGTGAAACTGCGGCGCAGGAGGGAACATTTTGTGATCCCCCTCAACTCCATGTCGGACGTAGCGTTCCTGCTCCTCATATTCATCATGCTGGTAGCCCTGATCAACTACAGGCGGGAAGTAAAGATAGAATATCCTGAGGCGCAGAGCGCAAAGCGTACCAGTGCGGAAAAGAACCTTGAAATATGGATTGACAGGGCCGGCGGCGTATACCTTGACGGACTTCCGGCCTCCCTTGCCGAAATTGAAACGGAAGTGGACAATCTCTACAGGACGGCCCCCGACACCCGTATTCATATCATTGCCGACAGGGATACTTCCTTTGAACGGGTCAACCGGGTGTTGGGCATACTCCAGATACTCCAGTACCGTGTTGTAAGTTTTGTGGTAAAAGATGGATAAGATTGTCCGCATACGGATACTGCTGTTTATCATCGTCGCCCTCCTCCACGGCTTTCTCATATTCTTTCTGGTTTTCAAGCTGGATGCCGCACAGCCTGAAATACAGGAAAACGCCCGGGTGATGAAGCTTGCCGATATCGAAGAGCTTGAAGAACCGCCGCCCCCGCCTCCTCCCCCGCCGCCGCGTCCCCGGCCTGAGCCTGACAATGCCGTGGAATCCATTGCAGAAAACATAATCGAAACCGACGAGGAGCCTGATCAGACAGTGCTTGCACCCGGAACCCTGACAGGGCCGCCGGTTCAGTTTTCCAGAGGTGAAGACTATCTGCCTATGCACAAAATTTCAGTGGCGCCGAAACTGCTTAATGAAAAGGAGATCGCCGCTACCCTGAGGAGTCTCTATCCTCCGATTGCGCTCCGTTCCGGAATAGAAGGCAGGGTTATTCTTGAACTTTTTGTTAATATGGACGGAGAAGTAAAGCGCATAGAGATCCTACAGGAAACTCCGAAAGACAGAGGCTTTGCCGAAGCTGCAATGAAAGTATTCCGGGAGGCAAAATGCAGCCCTGCCCAGGCCAACGGGGAGCCGGTTTCCGTGCGCTGGCGTTATCCCGTCAGCTTCAGAATCAGATAGCGTCTGCCCATAAGTAACCGGCTTTATGGACAGGCACTAAATCGGGGAGCAGTTTTACCGCTGCTCCTTACCCTTGCCCAGTTTTACCTTAAGCACTTCACCGTAGAGATGCATGGATTCCTCAAGGCTTATCAACTGGGAGACCTCATCGGGTTTAATGCTGAGCATACGGGACAGAATAAACACATAGGTTTTCATAATGTCTACAATGCGTTTTTCGGCCTCATGTTTGCCGTATTCGGAGAAGGCGCGGTTGATCTCTTCATCCACACCACGGTCAAGCTGGTGCATAAATACTGCCAATACATCGCTCTGGGCGGAAAAGTCGCACTCTCCCCTGGTTCTGGCCTCCGACAGAAGCGGACCTATCATCTTGGCGTAGAATTTTTTGTCATAAAGCCGCAGCCTGTCCTTGAGCATGACTCCGCCGCCCCGGTTCCAGTCATCCTGATGAGTCTTCAGATATTCCGACACAAAGGATACGGTGCTTATACCCATGCCCCGGGAAAGTTCAATGGCCCGGCGGATCCGCTCGAAGCAGGAAAGCGTTTCGTCTTCAACGACGGGCCGGGCCGCATGTTCCAGCACCAGATAATGATCCGCACACATCCGTTCCAAAAGGGCATCTTTTGAATCGAAGTGATGATAGAGGGCTCCTTTGGTCACTCCGGAACGGTCCGCTATCTGCTGCATACTGGTTCGTTCGTACCCCTGCTCCATAAAGAGTTCCTCCGCCGCCCGCATAATATCGGTGAAGGTCTCGGCTTTCTGTTTGTCACGACGGTTCAATTGCAGTCTCCCTGTTTTCAATAGACATTAATTCGCGTTCCAACCCGACTCCATGGGCTTCGGGATTCCGGTAGTAATACAACAGTGTTACTGCGATACCGGTTGTCAGCAGAATAATATTGAGCATAAAAGGGAAACTCCGGTTTATACCCGAAAGAATCCCCCCGATCCAGCCGAAGGGAGAAGTAGCAAACATGATAATCATGTGCTGGATGGCCATGACTCTGGCCCGTTCCGCCACGTCCACGTGAAGGGCCACCAGCGATTCTGCCAGCATGGCAAGCGTTCCCGAACCGAAGGCATCAAAGAACAGGGAGATACAGAGAATCCCATAACGGATAAAACCGGTTGAAGGGGATAAAACCAGAAGCGTCTGCCCGGCGATATATGCACCGAAACCGAAGAGCAGCGGAGTTCTGAGCGTAAGCTTTGAAAGCTGGGGAATCACCAGAAAGAGAAAGGCAATTGCCAAGACTGAACGGAACATGGGAAAGAGGGGAAGCAGAGGATCGGGAACGAGGAGTTTTTTGCTTACAATGACCTGCCAGAAGGTGATGTTCACCATCTGAACCGCTCCGACGAGGGCTGCTATCGCCAGAGAAAAAACAGTCCCTTTGGAACGGCCGATGATTTTGAATACCACACCGTAACCCGCCAGAAGACTGAAGAATTTCACTCTTTTGGTTTCCTGCATCCGCACAGTTCCCGTACGTGTCTCGCTGGAAAAATGGTAGAGCAGGAATATTTTCGCGGTCATCACGATGAAGGCATTGGTATAGAGAATCCTAATCGCCGGAACCAGTGTCAATCTTGAAACCAGTATTGACGAGATGGGGGCAAAGAGTG
Source organism: Treponema sp. (assembly GCA_031278095.1). Taxonomy (GTDB): domain Bacteria; phylum Spirochaetota; class Spirochaetia; order Treponematales; family Breznakiellaceae; genus JAIRNJ01. The sequence goes on along the minus strand of JAITLC010000098.1, from coordinate 3,876 downwards.
CGGAAAGCTGCCCGCAGACGATCACCAGAGAGTAGATCTTTGTTATCTGACTCTTCTCCGCATCTTCTACCAGAAGACAGTCCCAGGAATTGGTGGTCACCTTCATGGAGCCGTTAAAGAGGGCCGCCGCCAGGAAAAACCAGAAACCCTGGGCCCTCATCCAGATGAGACAGGGAATGCTCCAGGAAATAAAGTCAAAAACGGCGGTAGTCTTACGCCTTCCCAGCTTGTCGGTGATCACCCCGCCGAGAAAACCGAAGATTACCTGCGTAAGCATGTAGACCGTTGCTATAAAGCCAACATCGGCGTCTTTAAGCCCCAGTGCCAGCATATAAACCGAGGCATAGGGGAGACAGAGATTCATTGAAAGCCCCCAGAGGGGCTCAGTGAACACGCATGCCCGGGGATTCCCCCGGAGTTCAACGAGAGTTTTTACAAGAAGATTTTTTGCCATTACGATTGAAGCCTGCCATTAATCCCAGTCTAAACAAAAAACCGTCTTCAAACAACTAGCCCGTTTACCGGAAGGCAGAGGTTCATACCCCGAGGCTTGCCCCGGTTAAAATCAGTACCACTTGAAAAAGTTGTAAACCAATCTTCGAATCGGGGTATGGGCCCAAGAGCCCGCCCACCGGTTCGCGGGGGAGGGTATAATACGTTTCCTCTCACACGAAGATACCTCGATGTCCCCGGGGTATTTTCATTACACAAAGTTTCACGCAAGAACCCTGTGGGTCTCCTTGAGCTGCTCCCGAATGGGGAGACTCTGGGGACACTTCTGCTCACAGAGGCCGCACTCCACGCAGGCGGAAGCATCTTTGAAATTCTTCCAGGGTACCTTGCCGATGCCGGCATACTCCTGCCGGGCAAAATCGGTGATCTTATAGATCCGGTGATAGTTCATGATGGTGAAGATCTCGGGGATATTGATATCCCGGGGACAGGGCATACAGTACTTGCAGCCGGTACAGTAGAGCCCGGCAAGACGTTCATTTTCCTTCATCATGCCTTCAATCTGGGAAAGTTCCGCCGGGGAAAGAGGATTCGTGTTATCCGTGATCCCGGCGTTTTCTTCAAGCTGGGCAATGTTGCTCACCCCGGAAAGGGCAATATTCACATTCGGGTTTGCCAGCACAAAACGGAGAGCCGCCTCGGCGGAACTCTGCACCTTGCCGGGAAGCAGCGCCTTAATCACATCGGAAGGAGCGCCGAGTCTGCCGCCGCCGACCGGACCCATTACCGCAGTCCCCAGACCCATCTTGTGGGCCAGGGCGATACCCGGCTCCTTGTTCCGGTCAAGAAGGTTATACTGTACGAGAAGAGATTCAAGCGTCCCTTCCCCCCGCTTAAGGATTTCGATGAAGTTGTCGGGTTCCATGTCCCCGGCATCCCTGTCGTGAAAGGAAAATGAGATATGCCGTATCAGTCCCTGTTCCTTGAGCTTCTTTGCCCGATCCATCGGTCCGCCCCTGATGCAGACCTTGTTGATAAAGGTATCCAGGGAGATACCCCAAAAATGGTAAAAGTCGATATGATCGGTCTGGAGATTCTTGAGAGAACTTTCCAGTCTCTTCTCATAGTCGTCCCCGCTGTCGTTTTCGATAGGATTCTTGGTAGACACATAGACCTTGTCCCGCCTGCCGCCCTTGAGAGCTTCCCCCAGGAACACTTCGGAAAGCTTGTCGCAATAATAGGGAGCGGTATCAAAGTACGTCACACCCAACTCAATGGCCCGGTGGATAAGCCTGATGCTCTCTTCCTTATCGAAGACCGTCTTTCCGTCCGCCTCCTTTGAAGGAAGCCGCATACAACCCATTCCCAGCCGGGAAACCTTTACTCCGGTCTTTCCATACTCTACATACTGCATAATAACCTCCGCTTCATTTTGGTTTCACGAATTCAAATTTTGAAAGCGTGTTCCAAACATACAAACCTTACTATACTACAAGAAAGCGAAAAAAACAGTAGGCGGGACTGCATAGTTAAACGGCAGGCGGAACGCCGTATTTCCCGGCCCCGGACAGCTTACCCGTCCTGTGCCGTAAATTTATACAAGACCCATAGTTCCTCGTTTTTTTTGCCGAATAGTTCCTTGGTCAATGAATAAATATCGCGTCCCTTATAGGCATATTCCTTGTTCATGGCATAGCCTGATGGAACATACAATGAGTCCATGTCTGTTTCCGGAGGGCTGATGATTACAAAAAACTCTTTCTTGCCCCTGGCATCCTGTATAATGCCGCCAAAGCTTTCTCCGGCATCTATTTCCAGTCCGCGGGGCCTGTAAAACCCGTGTTCAAGCGGCGTTTTGTTTGATCTGGTTTTTAGGGCATAAGCCCTGAATGGCGGAACGGTATTATGATAGATATAATATTCAAATTGTACCTCTGCGGCCGACTGGAACCCGGTCGCATACGATAAAAGTATAAAAATATTCAACAGATACAGAGCCATTGCCGGTATTGAATGACGGAATTTCCATATTTTTTTGAAAACCGCATCCTTCTCTGTTTTGGGAGAAAAACCGGAAACCATCAGGAACAGTGCGGGAATAAGGATGCTCATCAAGAACCTGAGTTCTTTATGGGCTATCATGGAATGTATAAACAAAAAGACAATCACACCCCATGAAAACGGATGTTTCGGGTAACGTATAATCCCCGCGATGCTCCCGGCCAGTATGACAAACATCATTACCGCGTAACGCCTGTTTCCAAGCATGAGCTGCAGATATCCGTAAAAAGGCATGGTTCCGTAGTTGCTTGATTTGTCCAAAATAATATTCTGATAAAAATAATTAACGGGAGCTATGGTAAAACTTCCGTATCCCCACCAATCCAAAAAGGTTGCGGGTATGACGGCAGCAAAAAAGCCGCCAGAAATAACCAGAACCTGTATTAACGCCTGCTTTTTATTGCGTATCGATATGAAAAAAATCCAGAAAATAAATCCGGCCAGAAGAAATGCGACTTGATAACGGAATTCAAAGGCGAGGCCCCACAGTATTCCGGTAATGAATAAAAGCGGGTTTGAATAATTCCTTTCCGTGAGTCTGCCGGTCATGCTTCCGGACGAAACCGGCGTACTCCCCAGTATTAAAACGGCAAATCCAATCATGCTGAACGATGATGACAAAGATTCAGAGGAAGTCCTGACAAACATATACGGCAAAAAAGACAGCAGAACCATGCTGTACACAGCCCATTTCCGCTGAGAAGGATCGTCAAAAAAATGATATGCGCAGAGCATCATCGAACTCAGCATGAACCAGGCAAAAAATGCGGAAACATATCTTAAAATCGCGGCAATAGTAAAAGGATCCCGTACGCCCGCCGCATCGGCAATTTTCATGATCACATAGTAACACGCCGGCTGTAACCAGGGACGTATCCTTGCCGAAAATTCCCAGGCAAGAGAGGAAGCGTCAATGGCGCCGGTTTTATAGGCCGCGAATTCGATTGTCTGAAAATGCTCATCCGGGTGATTATAACCCCGGCTGAAAAACGCGGTCACGCCGAGAATAAGGGCCAGTATCATTGACCATAGCAGAACAAATTTTTTCCATTGCGTATCCCGCATTCCGGACTGAACACAGATAGCATTAAAAAGATTATACACAAAAATCCCCGTCTTTTCAGAAAGAGGGAACTGTGTAAATAAAGATCCCCCTTATATTAATTATCCTTGTATTTTTTCAGGATAGTTTTTAACTTGTTTACTTTTATCCTGAGCACATTCTCTTCGCTTAGTCCATATTGAGCCATTGCCTCATACATATTTTCTTCAGCGGTAAAGTTAAGAGGGTTTATATACAGTACATCATATTGATACGCCCCCCCCGCTGGTTGATCGGGCGGGGGTGAGTGTGGGGTTGGG